>DASZDB010000121.1:0-11576 GCA_035942495.1 Solirubrobacteraceae bacterium | reverse complement strand
CAACTACCCCGACCAGCTCTCCGGCGGCGAGCAGCAGCGCGTCGCCGTCGCCCGCGCGTTCGTCAACCACCCGCCGCTGCTGCTGGCCGACGAGCCGACCGGCAACCTGGACCCGAACACGTCGCTGGGGATCATGCAGCTGCTGTACCGGATCTACCGCGCGGGGACGACCGTGATCGTCGCGACGCACGACGCCCACATGGTCGATCGCATGCGCCGGCGCGTCATCGAGCTGCGCGGCGGCCAGATCATCCGCGACGAGGCCAGCGGCATGTACGCGCAGGGCGACCAGTCGACCGACGAGTTCAGCGACATGCTCGACCGCGCCTACGGCCAGCTCGGGCGCGACCAGCCGACCGACGACTTCATGGCGCCGCGTCATCCGGCGCCGGCCGACCCGCACCACCCGTCCACCGACCAGCACCTCTGGGCGCCCGGCGGCAGCCCGACCAGGCCCGACCCGCCGCGCGGCGGCAGCGGCAGCGGCAGCGGCTGGCGCAACTACCCATGAACTTCCCCTTCTTCCTTCGGGAGGTCACCCGCTCGCTGCGCCGCGATGCCGGGCCGCCGTTCGCCGCGATGGCGTCGGTGCTCGTCACGATGCTCGTGCTCGGCGTCTTCATCCCGATCGTCCAGGCGACCAACGGCGCCGCCAACGAGGTGCGCGGCAAGGTCCTCGTCGACGTCTTCATGAAGACCGACGCGACCGCCGCCGGCGTCGAGAGCGTGCGCCGCAAGCTCACGCAGGACACGCCGTACGTCGGCAAGGTCGAGTTCGTCTCCAAGGCCGAGGCGTACGCGAAGGAGAAGCGCCAGAACCCCGAGGCCTACGAGCTGCTGGGCTCCAACCCGCTGCCCGACACCTTCCGCGTCACGCCGAGCTCCCCCGGCGACGTCGGCAAGCTGCGCGACGCGCTCGCGCCCGTGACGCCCAGCGGCGAGCGCAGCGTGATCCATCCGGCGATCGACGAGGTCAAGAACCGCCGCGACGAGACGACGAAGATCCTCTCGGCCACGCGCGTCGTGAAGCTCAGCATCGGCCTGCTCGCCGGGCTGCTGATCCTCGCCTCGATCCTGCTGATCTCCAACACGATCCGCCTGTCGCTCATGGCCCGCCGGCGCGAGGTCGCGGTGATGAAGCTCGTCGGCGCGACCGACTGGTTCATCCGCTGGCCGTTCGTCCTGGAGGGGATCTTCGTCGGCGCGATCGGCGGACTGATGGCGATCATGACACTGCTCGTCGCGAAGGTCGCGTTCATCGACCCGCTCAAGGACGACTTCTCGCTCATCGCCTCCCCGGACACGATCAACTTCGGGCTGCTCGTGATGGTCCTGCTCGTCGCGAGCATCGCGGTCTCCGCCGCGGGCTCCGGGCTGTCGCTGCGTCGCTTCCTGCGCGTCTAGACCCATCGGCACAGGGCGCGCCCGCCGGCGCATCACGGCTGCGCGGGTGCCAGCAGGAGGACGCCCGTGCGGCGCGGCCGCTTGACGGCTGAGCTACCGTCGAGATCGATGCTCATGATGCTCATCGACACGCGCGGATGGGAGGACGAGGACGAGGACGAGTCGCGCCGCTCGCTCCCGCACGTGCCGTGGCGCCCGTTCGCATGGATCGCGGCGCTCCTGTGGCTCCTCGTGATCGCCGACAACGTCGGCGGCTTCGCCGGCTACGGCATCGTCCTGCTGGCCATCGCGCTCGGCTCCTGGCGCCTGGAGCGCTGGGCGGGACGCTTCGAGTACGGACGTTCCGGGGACTCCGGCGCCTGGCGCTGACGCTCTGAACCCCGCGTGCTGCTCGCCGGCGGGGTCGTGGTCGTCGCCGGCGTCGTACTCGCCGTGCTGTTGCTGATCGCGTGTCTCCGCAAGACCGCGAGGGCGCGCGACGCAGGCCCCCGCTCAGCTGTCAGACTCGCCCGTCGTGAGGGGCCTGCGAGCAACGCCGCCGGCGTTCGTCGCCGCGTTCGCGCTGGCGCTCGCTCTTGCGACGGCCCCCGCC
This sequence comes from Solirubrobacteraceae bacterium, assembly GCA_035942495.1. Classification (GTDB taxonomy): domain Bacteria; phylum Actinomycetota; class Thermoleophilia; order Solirubrobacterales; family Solirubrobacteraceae; genus CADCVQ01. The sequence continues at coordinate 9,580 of DASZDB010000121.1, read as the reverse complement.
CACGCCGCGAGCCCGCCGGCCGGCACGCTGACGCCCGACGCCGCCGGCGGCGGCTCGGTCGCCTGGACCGGCTCGGCGAGCATCGGCAGCGAGACGCTGGCCACCGATGAGGGAGCGAAGTGCTTCGGGCCCGACGGCCGGCCCGCCGCCGCCTCGGGCTGCGACGTCTTCGCACTCGACGTCGCCGTGCCCGAGAACTTCTACCGCGACCACCCGGGCGCCGTGAACATCACAGCCACGGACTTCGGGCTCGCCGACCTCGACCTCTTCGTCTACAAGCGCAACGCCGACGGCACGCGCGGCGACTTCGTGACGGGCGACGGCCAGACCCTCGGCACGGACGAGAGCGTCGGCATCGACAGGGCGGCCGGCGCCTACTACGTCCTGCTGACCCCGTACACGACGGTCGGTCCGCAGAGCTACAGCGCGCGCGCGGTGCTCGTCACGCGCCAGGGCATCTCGCAGGCCGAGGTGGAGAAGAACGCGCCGCCGGGCGTCACGAACTACCGCGCCTCGCGCGACCAGTACACCTCGCACTCCGAGCCGACGATCGCGATGGACCCGCTGGACCACGATCACCTCATCGCCGGATCGAAGATGTACGAGAACAACGCGAAGTACCTCTTCAAGGTCGGGACCTACGAGTCGTTCGACGGCGGGCGCACGTGGGAGGACCAGGGCCACCTGCCCGGCTACTGCCAGTCGCCCGGCCAGTGCGATCCGGCCAACGAGGTCGCCTACCGCACGACGTCGGACCCCACGATCGCCTTCGACGACGAGGGCAACGCGTACGCCAACGTGCTCGACGCGCCGGGCGGCACGAACGCGTTCGAGGGCTTCAACATGACCGTCCACACCAAGCGGCCGGGGCAGCCGTGGACGGGGCCGACGACGGTGCACGACAACCGCGTCAACTCGCTGACGACGCAGCTGTTCCTCGATGACAAGAACTGGATCGCCGTCGACAACCACACCGACGTCAACGGCGGCCCGAACGCGCCGCGCGACGGCAAGATCGGCACGATGTACATCTGCTGGAGCTTCGACGGGACCGGCACGGTGCCGCTGCAGCAGATCGTCGTCATGCGCTCGACCGACGGCGGCCGCACGTGGGGCGGGATCAGGCCGCGCGACAACATCCCGTTCCCGGTCAGCCAGAAGACGCTCATCTCCGGCATCGGCTGCCACGTCTCGATCGGCCCGAAGGGCGAGGTCTACGCGACGTGGTACGACAACCAGCTCAACGCGCTCATGCAGGCGAAGTCCAACAACCGCGGCCGCCTCTGGTCGCTCGCCGTGCCGATCGCCGGCATCGCGGGCGTCAACGAGCCGTTCGCGGGCGAGGCGTTCCGGAATCTCTCGATCCCCGCCACCGCGGTCGACGGCCAGGGCAACGTCTACGTCGTCGTCGCCTCGCGCAACGGCCAGGGCACGCCGCTGCTCGGCAACCTCCCCGCGCTCGGGCGCCAGATCAAGCAGGGCACGATCTCGGTCAAGGAGCTGCAGGCGCTGACCACGACGAAGAAGGCCAACAACCTCGCGGGCGTCAGCTACAAGGCCGGCGGCGACGGGCTCGGCCCGATGTCGGGCTCGGACATCATCATGTTCAAGTCCTCCAACGGCGGGCGCTCCTACAGCAAGCCCGTCCGGGTCAACCAGGACCCGCCCAACGGCGATGCCGATCAGTTCCAGCCCTGGATCGCCGTCACGCCGTCGGGCCAGGTCAACGTGTCGTTCTTCGACCGCCGCAACGACCCGGCGAACTACTTCATCGACACGTGGCTCGCCCGCTCGGAGGACGGCGGACGGACGTTCACCGACCGCCGCGTCTCGCAGCGCAGCTGGGATCCCGCGGTCAACGCGCCGACGTCGGTCTCGGGCAAGTTCATCGGCGACTACCAGGGGCTCGTCGCCGACGACGAGGTGGCGATCCCGTTCTGGAACGACACGCAGCTCGCGGCGCTGCCGCCGGACGATCCCGAGCACTCGCCCTACCAGGAGGTCTTCGCCGCACGCGTGCCCGAGGGCGCCGAGACGCCCGCCGGGCGCACGCGCTGCTTCCCGCGCACGCTGCGCGTCGGGGCACGCTCGATCGGGCGCCTCTCGCTGCGCGCGACCCGTGCGCTCGTCGGACGCCGTATCGGCCCGCCCGCCCGCACCGCGCGCGGCGTGCTGCGCTACTGCGTCCGCGGCGGCGGCAGCGTCGTCACCGCGTTCGACGCGCGTGGCCGCGTGGTCCTCGCGGCGACGACGGCGCGCGGCCACCGGCGCCTGAAGATCGGCCGCGGCAGCTCGCTGAAGGCGCTGCAGCGGCGCTTCGGCGTGGGCCTGCGCAGCGCCGGCTCCGGCGTGCGGCGCGTCGCGAGCGGCTCGTCACGCGGGGTGCTGTTCGGGGTGCGCCGCGGGCGGGTCACGTTCGTCGCCGTGGCCGAAGGCGCGTTGCTGCGCAAGCGCGCCGCCCTCACCACGCAGCTGCGCCGCGCCGCGCTCGTCCGCCGGCGCTGACCCGCCTGCCCGGCCGCCGCCGCCGTCGCGCTGCAGCTCGCGCGCGACGAGCTCGCCCATCCGCGTGCAGGCGCGCCGCGCGAAGCGCACCTGCTGGCCGCGCCCGACGAGCCGGAAGCCCAGCCGGATGATCGGGTTGCGCACCTTCGCGCGGCGCGAGACGACGTGGATGCGAAACTCGACCGTGCCGTCGTCGAGCCACTTCCAGACGGCCCAGTCCATCTGCCCGCGCTCGACGTGGCCGGCCAGCGTGCCGTAGCTCCAGCCCCACACCCGCACGCGACGGCCGTCGACCGTCCGCGTATCGTCGGTGATCGTGCCGACCCGGCAGCCGAAGAACAGCCGCAGCGGGCCGAAGCGGATCTGCAGGAGCATGTTGCGGTCGGCGAGGTCGCCCGCCGGGTCGTAGACCGCGCGCACCATGGACGGGTCGGCGAAGGCGTAGTCGCGCATGAGCCGCTGCGCGACCTCGAAGCTGCCGCCGCGGACCGGCTCGCCGGGCCGCTCGGACGGCAGCGCCTGCACGTAGTCGTCGATGTTCCACCCCGACGCCGCGCTCGCTGCGGCCAGCTCGTCGGGTTCGACGTTCAGCGGGCGCCCCTTCAATCCGGCGAGCGCGCGCTGGGCCCGCGGCGTGGCCGCGAGCTGCTCATCGAGCATGGGCCAGCTCGCGCGCGTCGACGCGCTTGGTCGTGATGTCCACGAGCCCGTCGCGCCGCCCGCCCGAGAGGTCGATCAGCCGTTCGAGCACCGAGGTCCACATGTGCAGCTGGACCTCCTTGTTGAGCGGCAGGCGGTCGAAGAGCAGGCTCGAGAGGCGATCGCCGCCGCGCGCCCATGCCTCGATGCGGATCTCCAGCCGGCCGGGACCGATGTCGCGGGCGCTGAAGCGGATCCGGCCCGCTTCGAGATGCCCGTCGAGCGTGACGAAGCCAAAGCTCGTGCGCTCGGCCTCGACCGTGCGAACCGGGCCGTCCCACGGGCCGGGCATGCGGACCGTGAACTCGTCGCCGACGCGCAGCTCGCCCTCCTCGCCGTGCACCTTGATGAAGCTCGCCAGTGCGGTCGGCGCGGCGCGGTTGGGTTTGGCGGCGAACGCGGCGATGAGCGGCTCGGCGCCGACATCGGCCTCGCGCACGCGGGTCGTGAAGCTGCGGTGCATGAGCGGGCCGACGCCGTCCTCGAGGCTCTGCAGCTCGCTGCGGTCGGTCCCCGGCGGCAGCGGCGGCGGCATGTCGTCGGCGACCGAGCCGGCCTCCTCGTGGCGGTGCATCGGGGTCGTGCGCCACAGGTAGTCCCAGCCCGTGACGAGGACTCCGAGCGGCCAGCGCGCGGCGGTCGCCACGCGGCGCGAGAGCGAGAGGGGGCGGGGCATGGTGCGCTCGTACCCGCTGGGCCGCAATCCACGATGCGCGGCCGAAGGCTTGGCGCGGCGGTCAGCGGGGGTAGAAGCGGTCGATGATCGCGAAGAGCCTGCATCGCGTCGGCGTGCGCAGCGACCACCTCGAGGTCGTGTCGATAAGCAGCGTCGGCCTGTGCGTCGCGCTTTGGATCCGAGCGAAGACCGTCGATCAGGACGAGCGCGGCAACGCTGAGCGCCGGGCGCTCTTCGTCGGCCTGTGGCCGCCGACGATCTGGCTCATCGGCGACTCGCTCGGGCGTTTCGAGCGCCGGCGGCGCTGGCGCTGAGCCGGACTTCATAACCTGTAGCGCGCGCATGCCCTCCCGCCTCCCCAGCTCGAAGGTCGTGCTGCTCCTGTTGCTGCCCTGCATGCTCGCGCTGGGCATCTGGCTCGGCGGGCATCCACGCTTTCTCGTCGGGCCGGTGGCCGATCTGCTCGTCGGCTCGCAGGACCGCCGCATCACCGCCGAGGCGCTGGATCTCATCGAGGACAGGTACTACCGCGAGGTCGACCGCGGCGAGCTGTCCGACGCGGCGCTGGCGGGCGCGGTGGAGAACCTCGACGACCGCTTCTCGGCCTACCTGTCGCCGCAGGAGTACGGGCAGTTCGAGGAGTCGCTCGACAACGCGTTCTCCGGCGTCGGCACCGCGATCCTCGGCGTCGAGGACGGGTTGCGGATCGTGAAGGTCTACGACGGCTCGCCGGCGCAGAAGGCCGGGCTGCGCGAGGGCGACGTCGTCACGCACAGCAACGGCCGCAGGCTCGCGGGTCTGTCCGAGAGCGCCGCGAGTGCGCTCATCAAGGGACCCGAGGGAACGCCGGTGACGCTGACGCTCAAACGCGGCGAACGCACGTTCAAGCGGCGCATGATCCGCGCGCGGATCGAGGTCCCGGTCGTCGAGTCGCGGATCGCCAACGCCGGCGGCGAGCGGGCCGCCTACGTCGCGTTGGCCGGCTTCGTGAACAAGGCGAACGAACAGGTCGCCGACGCGATCCGCCGCCTCAAGCGCCGCGGGGCCAAGGGCGTCGTCTTGGACCTGCGTCGCAACGGTGGCGGCCTCGTGACGCAGGCCCAGCTGATCGCGAGCATGTTCCTCGCGGACGGGACGATCGTCACGACGAAGGGCCGGGCGGTCGAGGAGCAGACGCTCGAGGCCGTCGGCCAGCCGATCGCGGGCAATCTGCCGACGGTCGTGCTCGTCGACCGCAACACGGCGTCGGCGTCGGAGATCGTGGCGGGCGCGCTGCAGGACCGCAAGCGCGCCAAGCTCGTCGGGCAGCGGACATTCGGCAAGGGCGTCTTCCAGCAGGTCATGCCGCTGGACAACGGCGGCGCGCTGGACATCACCGTGGGGCAGTACTTCCTGCCCAGCGGGCGAAACCTCGGCGGGGCGGGGACGAACGCCGGGTCGGGCCTCAAGCCCGACGTCGAGGTGCGCAACGACAACGACGCCGAGGGCGACGAGCAGCTCGAGCGCGCGCTCGACGTCCTCGCCGACGAGCTGTGAGCCGGCGCCGCCACGGCGGCCCGGCGAAGCGCAGGCCGCCGTACGAGGACGCGCGCGGGCAGGGACGGCCGAAGCCGAAGATCAAGGCCGATCCCGCGGCGCGCCCCGCCAAGGCCAAGCCCGGCGCGCGGTCGTCGCGCGCGGCCAAGCCGGTCAACGGCGCCGAGGCCGAGCGGCCGACGGGCAAGGGCCCCAAGGGCAAGCGGACGAACGCCGCGGGCGCCGGCGCGCCGGCCGGTCCGCGCCCACCGCGCGAGCCACCCGTCGCCGTGGGGATCGTCGCGACGGTCGACAAGCGCGGGCGTTTCCTCGTCGCCGAGCCGTTCTTCACGCCCGGCCCGCGGATGGTGCTCGACCGTGACTCGCGCATCACCGTCGGCGCCCTCGTGCTCGTCCGTCCGGCCACCCGCGCCGGCGGGCACGCCAAGGTGCTGCGCAGCCTCGGGCGGCCCGACGTGGCCGGCGACGTGCTCGAGGCGCTCATGCTCGACCGCGGCCTGCGGCGGCGCTTCGATCCCGCCGTCGAGCGCGCCGCCAAGCAGGCGCGGGACCACGGCCTCGACCAAGAGGTCGCGCGGCGCGACCTCACCGACCTGCCGACGTTCACGATCGATCCGGCCACCGCGCGCGACTTCGACGACGCGATCTCCGCCGAGCGCATCGACGAGAGCACCACGCGGATCTGGGTGCACATCGCCGACGTCAGTGCCTACGTGCGGCCCGGCTCGCTGATCGACCGCGAGGCGGCACGGCGCGGCACGAGCGTCTACGTTCCCGGCCGCGTCGAGCCGATGCTGCCCGAGCCGCTGTCCAACGACGCGTGCTCGCTCGTGCCCGGCGAGCGCCGCGCGGCGGTGACGGTCGAGCTCGACTACGCCGGGGGAACCGATGTGTCGCGCGCGCGGTTCTACCGCTCGACGATCCGCTCGGACGCGCGACTGGACTACGAGCGGGTCGATCGCGTCTTCGCCGGCGAGGAGGCCGCGGTCGGGCCGTGGGCGACGCCGCTGGCGGCGGCGCGCGCCGTCGCCGCCGCGCTGCACGAGCGCCGGTTGCGCCAGGATGCGCTCGAGCTCGAGACGAGCGAGCCCGAGTTTCGCTTCGACCGCGGCGGCCATGTCGCCGAGTCGCGTCCCAGCGAGCAGACCGAGTCGCACCGGCTCATCGAGCACCTCATGATCGCCGCCAACGAGCAGGTGGCGAAGCTCACCGCCGAGCGCGGCGTGCCCTCGTTGTACCGCGTCCACGAGAAGCCCGACGGCGAGAGCGCGCTGCGGCTCGTCGAGCAGCTCGCCTCGCTGGGCGTCGCGACGCCGCCGGTCCGCGAGCACATGACGCCGAGCGAGGCGGCCGAGGTCATCGCGGCGTGCTCGCGTTCCGTGACGCAGCACGTCGCGCGCACCGGCCACGGGCGCGATGCGCTCACCTTCCTCGTCCTGCGTTCGCTCAAGCAGGCCTACTACGGCCCCAAGAGCCTCGGCCACGCCGGTCTGGGGCTCACGCACTACACGCACTTCACGTCGCCGATCCGCCGCTACCCCGACCTCGTCGCCCATCGCGCGCTGCTGTCGGCGGTCGGCGGCGGAGAAGAGGCACCGCGCTCCGCCGAGCTCGAGGAGCTCGGCGTCTGGTCGTCCGGCCGCGAGCGCGACGCGATGGGCATTGAGCGCACCGCGGACCGCGTCGCGCGTGCCTTCCTGCTCGAGCGCGAGCTCTTCGAGCAGGGCTGGGACCGCGAGTTCGCCGGCGAGGTCACGGGCCTGATCGGCGCCGGCGCGTTCGTGCGCTTCGGCGGCGGCCACGAAGGCCTGCTGCCCGTGCGCCGCCTGCGCGGCGACTGGTGGGAGCTCAACGAGGTGGGGACGATGCTCACCGGCGAGCGCACGGGGGAGACGATCCGCCTCGGCGACCCGGTGCGCGTGAAGGTCGAACGCGTCGAGACCGCGCGCGGGCGCGTCGATCTTGTGCCCGCGGAGCCGGCCCCTGCCTCACGCTAGCCGGCAGCGCTCCTGAGCGGCGCCAGCCAGTCGTCGGGGAGGACGGGCCCGCGGCCGCGCTCGTACTCGCCGGCCACCCGCATTGCGTGTACCGCAGCCGGTCGGCCGGCGATGTGCGGCGCGAAGTCGGCGAAGCTCAGCAGGACCGCGACGCTCGTGGCGATCTGAAAATCGGCGGCGTTGAGCTCGCCGCCGCCGAGCACGCCCGCCTCGATCCAGGCGTCGATCTGCGCGAGGCGCTCGGGCAGCGCCATCGCGTCGCGCCGCCCGGCGTCATGGCTCGCGCGATGGCGGATCGACCCGAGCGCGCCGAGCACGCTGACGCTCGTGCGCCGCGTGGCGCAGTACATCAGGCGCCGCACGGCGTTCTGCAGGCCTTCGCCCCAGCACTCGGCGTCCTCGACGAGCGAACGGCGTCGCGGGTCGGACGGGAAGAGCCGCGGCTCGGGCTGCCACATGTCGAGCGCGCGCGAGATCACGCGGGTCGTCTGCAGGCGCCGGCCGCCGATCGTCAGCGCCGGAACCGTGATCCCCCGAAACCCGTACGCCGGCAGGAGATACAGGTGCTTGCCGCGCGGCGTGATCACGGTCTCGTAGCTCATGCCCTTGTGGGCGAGCATGAGCTCGGCGGTCCACCCCGAGTGGGACCCGGGGAACGTATAGAGCGTGACGTCGCAGGGCGTGCGCCGCGGGTCAGCCGCCGTCACGATCTTCCCTGCGCGGCCTCGCGTTCGCGCGGGCGATCTCGAACACCGACATGAGCTCGAGCCACCCGCTGAACTCGACCGCCGGCAGCACGCCGTCGCAGACGGTTCCGCGGACGGCTTCTCCCTCGACCTCGAGTGCCACGTCAAGGTGCAGGCGACCGTCAGCGGCCATAGCGCCAGGAGGGCAGGGCTCCGGCATCCTCCCGCAGCGACGCCGGGAAGAGGCCGCCGTCGTCGGTCGCCTGCAGCACGTCGCGCGTGCCGACCTGACCCGATCCGGCCGCCGCGGCGCCGTCACCGTGCAGCGCCGCCAGCCACGCCGACGGCAGGACCGCCGGGATCTCCCCCGGGAAGTCTGGTGCCACGCGGTGCGCGAGCCGGGCCGCGGGCCGGCTCGCGACGTACGGTGCGAGATCCTCGAAGCGCAGCAGGAGCGCGACGTTCGGCGCGATCTGGAAGTCGGCCGCGTTGAGCTCGGCGCTGTCGAGCAGGCCCTGCGCGATCCACGCGTCGATCTGGTCCAGACGCGCGGGGAGGACCGCGAGGTCGCGCTCGCCCGCGCGATCGGTCGCGCGGTGGCCGGCGGTGGCCAGCCGCGTGACGAACCCGCACGAGACGCGCTGCGCCGGGCGCATGAGCGGGTTGGCATGGCGATAGACGCTCAGGAACGCCCGGCGGTCACGCTTGGCCGCGCACAGGAGGAGCCGCCGCGCGGCGTCCTGGAGCTCCTCGCCCCATTCCTCGGCCTCCTGAACCCACCGCCGCCGCTGCGGGTCCGCCGGAAACAGCGGCGGCTGCGGCACGAGCTCGTCCAGAGCCCGCGAGATCTCCCGGGAGCCCTGGACGCGGCGACCGTCGATCTTCAGCGCCGGCACGGTCATCGTCTCGAAGCCGCGCCCCAACATGCCGAATGCGTGGGGGCCCACCATCAGGTGCACGGCCTTGTGGTCGATGCCCTTGTGCTCGAGCATCAGCCGCGCCGTCAGCGACGGCGCCGACCCGCTGAACATGTACAGCTTCACCTTGCGCGACGCCATTTCGCTCACAATCCTGTCAGCTTCGACTTCACCGTGCACGACTTGTGCGCGCCGCCGTCGGAGGTCGTGCACTCGATCGTGCCGCTGCCCCTGACGCGCCTGAACTTGCCCGTCCCGCCGGTGTACGTGACGGTTCCCTCGTAGGTGATGTTCATCGGGCTGGTCGCGGTGAACGTCATCGTGGCTCGCCCGCGCGCCGTGCCGAGGTTGTAGTAGTTCTTGAACGTCGCGGCGATGCTGCCTTGGCCGGGGCCGGTCGGCGTCACCGTGTAAGCGTTGTGGTGCAGGCCCTTGCCGAACGGGCTCGGGCACTTCGCGAAGCCCAGGTGGACCCCGCTCGGGTTCGGCGCCCCCTGGGCGTTGAGCGCCAGCGTGCAGTCGAGCTTCGTCACCTTGTCGCCCTGCGCCGACGCGGCGCCGAAC
>DASZDB010000120.1:0-2966 GCA_035942495.1 Solirubrobacteraceae bacterium | reverse complement strand
GGCCGCAGCGCCGCGGCGGCTGCGCTCCAACCACGGCCTGCGGCTGCTCGCGCTGACGTTCGCGGTCTGGGCGCTGGAGTGGGCGGCGTGGTGGCTGGCCGCGCGTGCCGCCGCGCTGGACCTCGCGGTGCTCGAGGTCGGCTACCTCATGGGCCTGGCCTCGGTCTTCGCGCTCGTGCCGAGCGGGCCCGGCTACGTCGGCACGTTCGACGCGGCGATCGCCTTCGGCGTGCGGGCGCTCGGCCACACCGGCGCACAGGCGCTCTCCTACCTGCTGCTGCTGCGCTTCGTCGTGACGGCCCCGATCACGCTGATCGGGCTGGTCGTGCTCGTCGCGCGCTACGGCGGCGTCGCGCGGATGCGGGCGCTGGTGCGCGCATGAGGGTCGCCGTCCTGGGAGCGGGGGTCGCCGGGCTGGTCTGCGCGTATCGCCTCACGCAGGAGGGCCACGTGTGCGACGTGTACGAGCGTTGGCCCGGGCTCGGCGGCCAGGCCGCGACGCTCGACGTCGGCGGCGGCGAGCGGCTCGAGCGCTACTACCACCACCTCTTCACGAGCGACCGCCACATCGTCGCCCTCTACGAGGAGCTGGGGATGGGCGACGAGCTGGAATGGAAGCCGTCGTCGATGGCGTTCTTTCTCGAGGGGCGCCAGTGGGCGTTCAACGGGCCGCTGGACCTCCTGCGCTTTGCGCCGCTCTCGCCGCCGGCGCGGCTGCGGATGGGCCTCGCCGTGCTGCTGCTGCAAAAGCGCGCCAAGGACGTTGCGCCGTTCGAGTCGATCACCGCCCGCGAGTGGATCGAGAAGCGCATGGGACGCGGGCCCTGGCGCAAGGTCTGGGGGCCGCTGCTGCGCGGCAAGTTCGGCGCGCGCGCCGAGGACATCTCGATGGCGTGGCTGTGGAGCAAGCTCACGCTGCGCCGCCGGCTCGAGGGCGACGAGGCCAAGCAGGAGCTGCTCGGCTATCCCGCGCACTCGTGGGAGCTGCTGTTCGACGCGCTGCGCGACGCGATTGTCCGGGGCGGCGGGCGCGTGCTGATCGACCGCCCGGCGGCGGCGCTGCGCCGCGGCCCCGGAGGCGAGGGCTTTGTCGTCACCCCCGGCGCCGGCGGTTCGTTTCGCACGGGCCACGATCCGCGTGGCTACGCGCGCGCCGCCGGCGACGAGCGCTACGACGCCGTGGTTGCCACCGTGCCCAGCGACGTCTTCACGGCGCTGCTCGACGAGGACCTGCAGACGGCGATCGGGCCCGGGTACCTGCGCCGCCTCGCCGCGACGGAGTACCACACGGCCCTGTGCCTGCTGCTCGAGCTCGACCGCCGCTTCTCGCCGTTCTACTGGACGAACATCGCCGATCCAGAGGTGCCGTTCGTCGGTCTCGTCGAGCACACGAACCTCATCTCGCCGCAGCGCTACGGCGGGCGGCGCTTTCTCTACGTCGCCAACTACCTCGCGCCCGGTGACCCGCTGCTGGCGCTCAGCGCGGAGGAGCTGTTGAGCGCGTACCTGCCCGGGCTGCGCCGCGTTCAGGGCGCGTTCTCCGAGGACTGGATCGTCGCGCGCTGGTTGCACCGCGAGCCGGCCGCGCAGCCGATCGTGACGGTCGGCTACCACCGGCGGATCCCGCCGCTGCAAACCGGCGTGCCGGGGCTGGTGCTCGCCAACACGACCCAGATCTATCCCGAGGACCGCGGGACGAACTACAGCGTCAGGCTCGGCACCGACGCAGCTCAAGCGGTCCTTAAGACATAGCACCCGGCGCGCCAGGTTCTGGACATCCGTCCACATGGCGCGCGACTGAGGGCTAGCCCGAGGTCGAACTGGCGATAACGGGGGGAACCGCCCCCCAACGAGACAAGGACATTCGCCTATGGATGCCTTTGCAATACCGCTCGTCATCTTCACCGCAGGCATGGTCTGGCTGCTCGTGGAGGTCATCCGGGGTTCCTTCGAGGACCCGTATCCACTCCGCGCCGGGGTCACCTGGGCCGTCACGTGCCCGGTCGCCGGGCTGTGCTTCGGCATCGGCCTCGGTCCCGCCGCCCTCATCTTCGGAACCGTCAGCGTGCTGGCGCTGGGCTCGCTGGGCTACTGGTTCCTGGCCACCGAGGCCGACGACTCCGACGGCGACACCGAAGAGGAGCCCGTCGAGCCCGAGCTCGGCCCCGACAACGAGGTCGAGATCCCCGACTGGGCCAAGCGGGTTGAAGATCCCGAGTGGGCCAAGCCCAAGCCCAAGCCCGGGATCGACTGGGATGCCTTCGATCGCGCCCGCGAGGAGTGGGAGCGTGAGATCACGCCGAAGCCCGTCACGCCGGAGCCAGAGCGCGCTCCACAGCGTGAGCTAGTCCCCGCCGGCGTCTGAGTAGACCCGCCACGTCGCCCGCGCCGCATCGGCCCAAGTCCAGGCCGGCGGCGCGGGCGCCGGTCGTTCTGCGGCCGCAGCGGCCGCCAGCAGCCCTTCGAGATCGGCGCCGTCGACGAACGTCGCGCGGTCGCCGAGCACCTCGCGCAGCACCGGGATGTCCGACGCGACGACCGGCGTGCCACACGCGAGCGCCTCGACCGTCGGCAGCCCGAAGCCCTCGTCGTCGGAGGGGAAGACGAGCGCGCGCGCGCCGGAGTAGATCGCCGCGAGATCCTCGTCGGGCACCCGCCCCGTCAGCGTGACGTCGGGCAGCTCGTGCGCCCACGGCTTCGTGGCGCCCACGAGCACGAGCGGCAGCTCCCGCGGCGTCCGCGCGAGGGCGGCGATCCGCTTGCGCGGGTCGGGCGTCTCGAGTCCGCCGACCCACAGCAGGTACTCCTCGGGCAGCCCGTAACGCTTGCGCGCGGCGGCGATCTCCTGCGTGCCGCGCTGCGTCAGCGCCGTCGCCGGCGCCTCGTGGATGACGGCGACCCGCTCGCGCTCGACGCGCAGGTGCTCGACGACCTCCTCGGCCACGACCGCGGTCGGCACGATCAGC
>DASZDB010000119.1:0-2785 GCA_035942495.1 Solirubrobacteraceae bacterium | reverse complement strand
GCCGCTCACCGGATCGTGGCTCGCCTCGTCCGTTACGTGTCCTGCGCTGCGCTCGCGTTCGTGCCGAAGTCGATCGTCCGCGGGTGGATGGGCTCGCCCGGTCACCGCCACGCCATCCTCGACGACAGCTTCCGCGACGTCGGCGTGGGCGTCGCGCCGGGCGCACCGCGAAAGGTCCGCGGCCGCGCGGCGACCTACACGACCGAGTTCGGCTACCGCGTCATGAGCGACTGATCAGCCATCTAGCCCACGCGACGCCACGACGGCCTGCATCGACGGCGAGCTAGTCTCAGCGCCGATGGCCCGCGTCGAGCCGCTCCGAGCACTGCACTACGACCCCGCCGTGGCGGGTCCGTTGCAGAACCTCGCCGCGCCGCCGTACGACGTGATCGACGCCGAGCAGCGCGCGGAGCTCGCCGGTCGCTCACCCCACAACGTCGTCCTGGTCGACCTTCCCGAGGAGCCCGACGGCGGCGACCGCTACGCCCACGCCGCTGCGCTGCTCGAGCAATGGCGCGCCGACGGCGCCGTCGTGCAGGACGACGAGCCCGGATTGTGGGCGATCGTGCAGGACTACACCGGACCCGACGGGCGCACGCTGACGCGCAACGGCTTCTTCGCGCGCGTGCGCGTCGAGGACTACGGCCCCGGCACGATTCGCCCCCACGAGCGCACGCACCCGGGCCCGAAGGAGGACCGGCTGCGGCTCACCCGCGCCACGCAGGCCAACCTCTCCCCGATCTTCTCGCTGTACTCAGACCCGGAGCTGCGCGCATGGAGGGCGCTCGAGCCGGCGACGCAGACCGACGAGCCGTTCGGCGAGGTCACGGAGGCCGACGGCACGCACAACCGCCTCTGGCGCGTCGCCGACCCGGAGGCGATCGCGACCGTCCAGGCTGCGATGGACGACGCCGAGCTGCTCATCGCCGACGGTCACCATCGCTACGAGACCGCGCGCGTGTATGCCGACGAGATCGGCGGCGAGGGCGCGCACCGCTACGTGCTCATGTGCCTCGTAGCGCTGCAGGACGAGGGTCTGACGGTCTTTCCGACGCACCGCCTCGTGACGAACCTCAAGGGCGACGACGAGAAGATCGAGGCGCTGACGGCGACGCTGAAGGAGTGCTTCGACATCGAGCCGATCGAACCCGACGACCTCGTCCCGCCGGGCGAGGGCGACGGCACGATTCAGCTGGGCTACATGGACAGCCACTTCAGGCGTGCGTTTCGCCTCACGCTGAAGGACCAGGCGATCGCCGACGAGGCGCTGTCGGACATGCCCGAGCCCTACCGCCGGCTCGACACCGCGGTGCTCGAGGCGCTCGTGCTCACGGGTCCGCTCGGCCTCAGCGAGGACGACATCTCCCACCTCAACGGGCTGGGCTACGCGAGGTCGTTCGAGGAGGCGCGCGAGCTCGTCGAGTCGGGCACCTACGACGCCGGCTTCTACCTGCGCGGGATCCCGGTCTCGCAGATCCAGGCGATCGCCGCCGCCGGCGTCAACATGCCCCCGAAGTCCACGTACTTCTTTCCCAAGGTCCCGACCGGTCTGCTGTTCAACTCACTGAGCGACCCGGAGTAGAATTTGTCCATGAACGCGTCAGCTCATCGGATCAGTGGTTTTCGCCATGTCGTCAAGGTGCGCCAGCACCGGCTCAGCTGCGACGAGCCGCGAGATCAGGGCGGCGACGATGCCGCGCCCTCGCCGCAGGAGCTGCTGGCGGCGAGCCTCGCGTCCTGCACGGCGGTGACGATGGAGATGTACGCCGATCGCAAGGGCTGGGACCTCGGTCCCGTCGAGGTCGAGTGCGAGTACACCCCTGCCGAGCGCGGGTGCCCGACGAAGTTCACGCTGACGCTGCGGCTGCCGTCCGGGCTCTCCGACGAGCAGGTCCAGCGCCTGAAGGTCATCGCCACGAAGTGTCCCGTGCACCGCACGCTCGACGGCGAGGTTATGTTCGACGAGCGTGTCGAGCGCACCCAGCTCGCTGCCTGAAGCACTGCGCGAGGTCCTGCTGGACCCGGGCGCCGTGACCGCCATGGAGGTCCACGGCCGCACGAAAGCGGCGGTGCTCGTGCCGCTGTACGAACACGAGGGCGCGCTGCACGCCGTCTTCACCCGCCGCCACAGCGACCTGCGCAGCCACGCCGGCGAGATCTCCTTCCCCGGCGGACGCCGCGACAAGGGCGACGCCGACCTGCTCGGCACCGCCCTGCGCGAGGCCGAGGAGGAGATCGGCCTGCCGAGCGACGCCGTCCGCGTCCTCGGCGCGCTGAGTCCCACACCGACCGTCGCGACGAACTTCGGCGTCTATCCGTTCGTCGGGCTGATCGAGCCCGGGCGCCAGTGGACGCTGTCGCCGCGCGAGGTAGACGAGGTGCTCGAGCTGCGCCTCGGCGATCTGCGAGCCGCCGGCACGCGGCGGCGCCTGTTGCACCGGGGGATCCCGTTTCGCAGCATCGTCTACGACGTCAGCGACAAGGCGGTCATCTGGGGCGCGACGGCGCGGATCGTCACCGACCTGCTCGCGCGGATCGACCCACTTCTCGACGAACCCAGCGGGTAGACACCGTCCCGATGAGCCGCGAGGACCTGCTGCGCAGCCTGCGCTCGAGCATCGCCGACGAGCGGGTGCTCGCCGCAGTCGCGGAGGTGCCGCGCGAGCTGTTCGTCTCCCCCTCGCTCGAGCAGTTCGCCTACGCCGACCGCCCGCTGCCGATCGGCGGTGGACAGACGATCTCCCAGCCGACGCTCGTCGCGCGCATGTGCGAGCTGCTCGAGCTG
>DASZDB010000118.1:0-2776 GCA_035942495.1 Solirubrobacteraceae bacterium | reverse complement strand
AACTCCTCGCGGCACAGGATCATGCCGCCGCGCGCGCCGCCGATCGTCTTGTGGATCGTCGTCGTGACGACGTCGGCGTGCGGCACGGGGCTGGGGCGCTCGCCCGCGGCCACGAGGCCGGCGAAGTGCGCCATGTCGACCATCAGGTACGCGCCGACGGAGTCCGCAATCTCACGGAAGCGCACCCAGTCGAGCTGGCGCGGGTACGCCGACCAGCCGCCGAGGATGAGCTTGGGCTTCGTCTCCTCGGCGAGGCGGGCGAGGTCGTCCATGTCGACGCGCGAGTCCTCGTCGCGCACGCCGTAGGCGACGATGTCGTAGAGCTTGCCCGAGAAGT
The DNA here is from genome assembly GCA_035942495.1 of Solirubrobacteraceae bacterium. GTDB lineage: Bacteria > Actinomycetota > Thermoleophilia > Solirubrobacterales > Solirubrobacteraceae > CADCVQ01. The sequence goes on along the minus strand of DASZDB010000118.1, from coordinate 2,439 downwards.
TGAGCTTCATCCCGTGCGTGAGATGGCCGCCGTGGTCCAGGCGCATGCCGAGGATCCGGTCGCCGGGATCGAGCAGCGCCATCATCGCGGCGGCGTTGGCCGCGGCCCCGCCGTTGGGCTGCACGTTGGCGTGGTCGGCGCCGAAAACGTCCTTCGCGCGCTCGATCGCGAGCGTCTCGACCTCGTCGACGAACTCGCAGCCGCCGTAGTAGCGCTTGCCGGGCAGGCCCTCGGCGTACTTGTTGGTCAGCGTGGAGCCCTGGCAGTCCATGACCGCCTGGGGAACGAAGTTCTCCGAGGCGATCATCTCGAGCGTCGTCTCCTGACGGCGCGTCTCGTCGCGCAGCAGCTGCGCGATCTCGGGATCAACCTCGCCCACAGGCTTTGTGAAGTAGTCCGGCCCCAGATCGGTCATGGAGCTGACGGTAGCAACGCTATGGGAGGCGGACGAGCCGCGCGGCCGGCGCAGCCGAGGGTGTGCGCGCGAGGGCTCGTTGAAGCGGCAATCGGTTGGGTACTCTGCGCAGACCGGCGGATCATCCACTCGGCCGGGGCGCTTCGGCGCCCAGCTCGGCAACGCGACCGGCTCCCGCAGCCGGCGGCCAGTCCGGGTGGTCGGGAGTGTTCAGACCGCCCCAGGTCGACACACACCCTGGGGACATTGCAGTACAGCGGTGATCTATGACCGGCGCGGTTGAGGGCGGGCCTGCGGGCCCGCCCCGCCGCATCGCTACTCGGCGTCGACGCCGTGCTCGCGCAGGTACTCGAGGTACATCGGGCGCAGCAGCTCGGCGACCTCGCCCTGGCCGGAGTCGGTGACGTCGTCGATGTGGGCGCGCAGCGTGAGGGCGTCGGCCTCGGCGCCGTCGATGTCCCCCGTCGCGGCCTCGGCCACCGGCAGCGCCTCCATCAGGCGAAAGAAGAACGGAAGGTCGAGGTGGCGCAGCGCGTAGCGCACAGCGCGGTCGTGCAGCTCCTTGGATGAGAGCGCGTCGAGGCGATCGTCGTCGGACATGCGCCTAGGCTACGGCCTCCTGCGCGCCTGGGGCGGCTGCCGATGTGATGTCATGCGGCGCGATGATGCGCCCACGCCGCGCGGCGGCCCTCTCCCTCGCCGTCGCCGCCTTGCTGCTGCTCGCGGGCTGCGGCGGCTCCGATGACGACGCGAGCGCCACCGCCACGACGACCACGCCAACCACCGCCGGCGTCGAGCTCGGCCCGGCGTTCGATGACATCGCCGAGCTGCCGGGCGCGCTGAAGACGCCGCCGCCGTGGCCGGCGAACAGCGATGAGCTGCAGCAGCGCCTGCGCGCGATCGGCCTGCAGCCGCTCACCGAGGAGGGACAGGTGGTGCACATCCACCAGCACCTCGACATCTTCGTCGAGGGCGAGCCGGCGCAGGTGCCCGGCGACCTCGGCATCGGCGACGGGTTCATCTCCGATCTGCACACGCACGCCTCGTATCCCCCCGGGGTCATCCACGTCGAGTCGCCGACCAACACGCGCTTCACGCTCGGCCAGTTCTTCGCCGTCTGGGGCGTGCCGCTCAGCGCGACCTGCATCGGCAGCCTCTGCGAGGAGTCAAACAAGCAGCTGAAGGCATGGGTCAACGGCAGGCGGGTCTCGGCGGACCCGACGCGGATCGTGCTCGAGGAGCACCAGCAGATCGTGCTCGCCTACGGCACCCCGGCGCAGGAGCCCAAGCCGGTGCCCGCGACATACGCCTGGCCCGAAGGGCTCTGATCGTCACGGCGGTCAATACACGCAGGTCGTCCGGACCAGAGCGCCGTCGCGTACCGCCCGCCGCGTCCCGCGGCCGTTAGATCACGACGTTCCAGGGCACCACGCGGCGCCCGGTGACGATCCCGCCCGCGACATACGGGTCGGCGCCGACGAACCCCTCGATCTCGGCGGGGTCGTCGACGCGAAAGACGAACAGCGCGCCGTGCGGAGGGTTGCCGAGCGCGCCCGCCATGACGATCCGTCCGTCGTCCTTCCACTCGCGGGCGAGCGCGAGGTGGTCGTCGCGAAACGGCGCGCGCTTGGCCACGACGTCCTCGACGTAGTCGTAGAACAGGCAGTGGTGGAGGACCGGCTCGCTCACAGCGGCGCGCCGGCTAGGACGGGTCGGTCGGCGGCACCCAGCCGCCGAACGCGCGCGCGAGCCCGAGCGCGACCGCGATCGCGAGGTGATCGTTGTCCGGCGCGGCTGCGGCCTGGACGCCGAGCGGCAGGCCCTGCTTGTTGAGCCCGAGCGGGATCTGCACGACCGGCGTGCCGGCGAGGTTGAAGACCGCCGTCGCCGTCAGCAGCCACGGCTTGCCGACGGTCTGGCCGTGGCGCGGCGCGACACGCGGGTGCGGCGGGTGCAGCAGCACGCCGTCGCCGATCAGGCCGGCGACCTCCTCGGCGAACGCGTCGCGGGTGGCGGCCGCCTTG
>DASZDB010000117.1:0-4243 GCA_035942495.1 Solirubrobacteraceae bacterium | reverse complement strand
GGATGGGTCCTGCCCGCCCTCGCGCTCGGTGTCCTAGAAGCTGATGCCGAAGTCCTTCGTGTTGTCGGGGATGAACGCCATGCCAAAGATGATCGCGAGCATGGCGATGAATGCCAGTAGCGCGAGCATGAACTTCGCGGGGGTCACCATGAGGTTGCGCCTCCTCCAGTTGAGAACACCGACGGGTACGGGCGGCCCGAACTCCGCCCGGTGACGCGAACGCTACAGCGCCGTCGCGCCAGATGTCAGCCGCCTGCCCCCCGCGACATGGCGCAGCGATCAGAGACCGAGGTCGCGGACGCCCAGCTCGTCCGCGCCGAGGTGGTGCGCGAGCTCGTGGCGGACGGTGCGGGTGACCTCGTCGCGCAGCATCTCCGGGTCGTGGCCGAAGTCGCGTCGCAGCGTGTCGCGGTAGATCACGATCCGGTCGGGGACATCGTCGCGCGCGACGCCGTCGCCGTGGTAGAGCCCGTAGGCGCCGGCCTTGCGCCCGCCGTTGGAGATGACGACGGCGACGTTGCGCTCGAGCGCGCGCTGCAGGATGTCGGGCAGCTCGTCCATCGCCTCGCGCACGAGCTCGGCGAAGTCCTCGTCGTCATAGGGATCGAGGTCCATGAAGTGCATCTCGTCGGGCTCCGGCGAGACCCCCTCGCGCGCGAGTCGCTCGCTCTCGACCACGATGCGCTCGAACTCGGCCTCTGACTCGGGCTCGCTCCAGCCCGCCAGCCGCAGGCCCAGCGACATCATCAATGCACCGACCACGAGGATCGCGAGCACGACGAGGACGCCGCCCTGCAGCAGCCGCACCGGCGTCGACACGCTGAAGCCGCCGAGCAGCCCGACGGCGGCCAGGCCGACCGCCAGCGCGACGAGCGCCGCAAACATGACCCGTCGCGGCGTGGGCGCGCGCACGGCGTCCGCCCCTACTCCATCGAGCGGGCGATGACGACCCGCTGGATCTCGTTGGTGCCTTCGTAGATCTGCGTGATCTTCGCGTCGCGCATCATCCGCTCGACCGGATACTCGTTGACGTAGCCGTAGCCGCCGAGCACCTGGACCGCCTCGATCGTCACGGCCATCGCCGCGTCGGAGGCAAACAGCTTGGCCATCGACGAGTACTTGCCGAGGTCGGGCTCGCTGCGGTCGGCCTTCGCGCAGGCCTTGTAGAGCAGCTCGCGCGCGGCGGCCGTTCGCGTCTCCATGTCGGCGAGCTTGAACTGGATGCCCTGCAGCTCGTTGATCGGCCGGCCGAACGCTATCCGCTCGCGCGCGTAGGCGGCCGCGTAGTCCGTGGCGCCTTGCGCGATCCCGACGGCCTGTGCGGCCGCGCCGAGGCGGGTGCGCTCGAGTGTCGCCAGCGCGACCGACAGGCCCTTGCCCTCGCGCCCGATGAGGTTGGCGGCGGGGACGCGGACGTCGGTGAACGATGGCGAGCCGGTCGGTGAGCCCTTGATGCCGAGCTTGTGCTCGAGCGCGCCGGCGTCGAAGCCGTCTCGGTCGGCCTCCACGATGAACGCTGAGCTGCGGTTTTTCTCGCGATAGGTCTTGGCGAACACGATGTAGAAGTCGGCGACGCCCGCGTTCGTGATCCAGTTCTTCTGGCCGTTGATGACCCACTCGTCGCCGTCGCGCACGGCCGATGTGCGCAGCGCGGCGGGATCCGACCCCGCCTCGGGCTCGGAGAGCGCGAACGCCGGCGACCATTCGCCGCTCGCGCAGCGCGGCAGGAAGCGCTCCTTCTGCTCATCGGTGCCGAAGAGCTGGATCGGCAGCGTGCCGAGCTCCTGCACCATGAGGATCAGCGCCGAGGAGGCGCACGCCTTGGCGATCTCCTCGACGGCCATCTGCAGCATGAGCGTGCCGGTGCCGGTCCCGCCGTACTGCTCGTCGAACGGCAGCCCGAGGACGTCGTGCTCGGCGAGCAGCTCGCGGATGTCGCGCGGATACTGGCCGCTGCGGTCGATCTCGGCGGCGCGTGGAGCGATCTTCTCCTGCGCGAGCTGACGGACCATGTCGCGCAGATCCGCGAGCTCCGCGGGGATGGCGTAGGCGTCCGTGGTGGCGGTCGTCACAACCGTTGATGGTACAAGCGCCCTGGTGGGCTTACGAAGGTCTGCGGAGGGGCATGACGTGGCCTATGGGCATAGGCACATCGATATTCCTCATCGCGCTGGGCGCGATCCTGAAGTTCGCCGTCACCACCTCGGTCTCGGGCATCGAGCTCGCGACCGTTGGCGTGATCCTGATGATCGTCGGCGTCATCGGGCTCGCGATCTCGCTGATGTTCCTCTCGCAGGCGCGTGGCCGCGTGGCGGGAGATCGCGTCGTCGAGCGCGACCGCGTCGTCGAGCGCGACCCGTACGTCTAGGCTGCACACGCGCGCACAGATGATCGGGGCGGCGGGCCGCTGAGGCGGCGCCCCGGGCTCCGGCAGCGGCGCGTTGGGCTCGTCTGGCCGCCGTTCGCTGTTTCGTTCGGCCGAGCCTCGGGCATGGCCTAGCATAGGCTCCTCTCGATGGAAGGACGCACATGCCAGTGCTCGACACGCCGGATTTCGAGCTGTACCTCCCCCCGCAGACGACGGGCGACGGCCTTGATCAGGACGAGGAATGGTGTGAGATCGAGCATGACGGCGAGCGCCGGCGCATCCTCCTGCACGACTACGCCACGATCTACGGCGTGCCCGGGCTCTACGAGCACATCTACGACGAGAAGCTCAAGTGCACTTCGCCGAGCGTCGTCTGCGACCTCCTGCGAGCTGAGCTGGACTCCGCCGGCATCGACCCGGCAAGGCTCACCGCGCTGGACTTCGGCGCCGGCAACGGCATGGTCGGCGAGCTGCTCAGGCGCCTGGGCATCGTCGAGCTCGTCGGGATCGACCTGCTCCTCGAGGCACGCGAAGCGGCGTACCGCGACCGCCCCGGCCTCTACGGCGACTATCACGTGCTCGATCTCACAGAGCTGCGGCGCCGTGACCGCTCGCGCCTGGACCAGCACGACTTCGACCTCATGACCTGTGTCGCGGCCCTCGGCTTCGGCGACGTGCCGCCGGCGGCCTTCGCCGAGGCCTTCAACCTCGTCAGCTCGCCCGGCTGGATCGCCTTCAACATCCGCGAGCGCTTTCTCGAGGACAGCGATCCGTGCGGCTTCGGTGCGTTCATCGGCCGGATGTTCGAGGAGGGCGTGATCGAGGAGCGCACGCGCATGAGCTACACCCACCGCGTCTCGGTCGCGGGCAAGCCGCTGCCCTACTACGCCATCGTCGCGACCAAGTGCCGCGACGTCCCGCTGGACTGGACGGAGGACTAGGCAGCGCGAGCCGGCGCCCGCGCGCGGCGCCTATTGCGCCGGCAGGATCTCCGTCGGCAGACCGCCGCCCGCGCCGGAGGCGATGAGCGCTCCGGCGAAGGTCCCCAGCAGCATGCCGTGCAGCTCTTCGCGGGTGAGGTCGTCGTGGGCGATCCAATCGAGGATCGCGCCGTCGAGAAAGCCGAGCCAGCCGTGCACCGCAGCCCGCGTGGCGGGCCGCTCTCCGTCCGCGCCGAGGCCGGTGAGGATCCGTGCCGCCGTCGTCGCGTGCACCTCGGCCACGATCTCGCGCACCTCCGCGGCGCCGCTCTGCAGCAGCGTCGCGTAGGCCGTCGGGCGCTCCTGCACCCACCGCAGGAAGGCGTCGAGCGTCGTCGCGAGCTGCTCGGCGGGCGGGCGCCCCGGGTCGGGCTCGGTGCGGGCGCGCAGCTCGTCGGCGCCCTCCTCGAGCGCGGCTTCGAAGAGCCGGCGCTTGCTCGGGAAGTAGTGGTACAGCAGCGCCTTGGAGATCTGCGCCTCGCGGGCGAGCTGGGACATCGAGAGGCCCTCGTAGCCGTGCTCGGCGAAGAGCTCGGTCGCCCGCGCCAGCAGCAGTTCGCGACGCTCGTCGCGCTGCAGACGGCGGTAGGCGCGCTCGGTCATGTCCGAAAGTCTAGCGCCTCTTGACCGCCGGTCGGTAAGTCTGTTACCTTCGTTGCTGACCGACGGTTGACAAAGGTGGTGACGTGATGGGCCGCATCAGCGAACAGCGAGTGCAGATCCTCGAACGGCAGTCGGCCGATCTGCACGAGCGCCTGACCGCGATCGAGCTGCAGCTCGCGCCGGCGCAGGCGCCGGCATGGCCGGCTCCGACCGGCCTCCCGGCCGCATCGACCGCCGCGACCCCTGCCACGGCGCCCGCGGCCCCGGCGCCCCCGGCCGCGGCATCGCGGGC
>DASZDB010000116.1:0-7417 GCA_035942495.1 Solirubrobacteraceae bacterium | reverse complement strand
GAGCAGCTCCATCCCGACGAAGCCCGTCGCGCCCGTCAGCAGGAGCGTCATCGCGAGAGCTCGCGTTCGTCGTCGCCGAGGACTGCGGTCGAGCGATAGCGCGCTGTCATGCCGCCGCCCGCGCCAGCAGCTCGTCGATCTCCGCCCCGATGCCCGCCGCGATCCTGTCGGCGTCCCCGGCGAGCTCGCCGTGCGCGTAGACGCCGAAGCACGCGCGCTCGTGGATCGACGTCATGCCGATCGACAGCCGGTGCCGATCGGTCAGCGGCACCACGGGATAGGCGTGCTTGACCTCGCAGCCCAGCAGGTAGAGCGGAAACTGGGGGCCGGGGATGTTCGAGATCGTGAGGTTCGACAGCCCGGGACTGGCGATGATCCGCGATGCGACGCGGCGGATCGCGCCGGGAGCGAGGGCGAGCGCGCCGAGCACCGCGTCGGCGCCCTCGGGCACGCCCGCCTGCTTGCGCGAGCGCATCGCGACGTGCACGTCGCGCAGCCGCCAGACGGGATCGCCCTCCGAGCACGGCAGCTCGAGGAAGACGAAGGCGATCCGGTTGCCCCAGCGCTCGTCGGGCGCCGCGACGCTGACCGGCACCATCGCCTTGATGTCGCCTTGTTCGTCACCCAGCGTCCCCTGCAGCGCCCCCGCGCTGGCCGCGAGCAGAACGTCGTTGACCGTCGTCCCGAACCGGCGCTTGATGACCTTCAGGTCCTCCATCGGCCGCGAGTGCGTCGCCAGGTGGCGCGGCGGTGACATCGCCCCGTTGAGCCGGCTGCGCGGGGCCACCGGCGCGGCGGCCTGGGCGACGGCCTTCGCCGCGCGCCAGGCGCCGTCGGCGAAGGTCATGGGGGAGCGGGCCCAGACGGCCGGCATCGCGGCGACGCGGCCCAGCTCGGCGAGCTGGTGCGACAGCGCGCCGCGGGCGAGCGCCGCCGCGCTGGGCAGCGGCCGCGGCCGCCAGCCGTTCGTCGCCGGCGGGCCGCCGGCATCGGGCGACGGATCGAGCAGCAGCGCCATGAGCTCCACGGCGGCGAGCCCGTCGACGAGGCAGTGATGCGCCTTGCCGACGACACCGATCATCCCGTCGTCGAGTCGGTCGGCGATCCACAGCTCCCACAGCGGGCGATCGTGCCGCAGCGGCGCCGACAGCCCCTCGTCGACGCGCGCCACGAAATCGCCGTGCGCGGCGCGCACGACGTGACCGGCGACATCGAACGCCGGATCGTCGACCCAGACGGGATCGCCGAGCCCCAGCGGCACCGCGGCGAGCTTCTGGCGATAGCGCGGCGCACGGTCCAGGCGCGACGCGATGTGGGCGAGCACGTCCTCGTAGCGCGGGCGCGGTCCGACGGCGGGCGGCGCGAACACGGCCGCCCAGCCGACGTGCATCGGCGCAGCGGCCGACTCGAGCGACAAGAACGCGGCGTCCAGCGCGGACAGGCGGGTGAGGCTCATGCTGCCGGGTCCTACGGGCAGCGGCCCGGCCCGGTTCAGTGCCTGATCCGAACCGCGCGCCGGCGCGACATACCGTCTGAGCGCCGGTGGATGACGCGGTCGACATTCTCGAAGGCGAGCTGGGCGGCGCGGTTCCCGTCGGCTTCGAGCAGCTCAGCGACGAGCAGTTGCTCGCGCTCGCCGACCTCCTGCAGGACGCCAAGGCGCGTGGCCAGGAGGAGCTGCGGGAGGGCGTCGAGGATTCGCTGAACTTCGTGCCGCGGCTGATGCGCGGGTCGGTGCGAAAGATCCTCTTCGGCGGATGACCGACGCATGACCCTTGCGCAATCCGACGTCGAGATCGTCAAGCTCGCGCGCCTGCTCGGTACAGCGCCCGACGAGATCGGCTACCTGCGCGACATCGACTGGCAGGACATCCGCGACGTGCGCGAGCAGGCCTCGGCGACGATGTTCGAAGGCGATCGCCAGCAGCTGCAGCGGGTCGCGGCGGCGACGAAGCTCGTCCCCGCGAAGATCACGGCGACGATCGGCGAGCGCGCGTTCGGGCCGCTGCTGGCGGCGCGGGTCACCGGCCTGCTCGAGCCCTCCCGCGCGGTCGACATCGCGGGCCACCTGCCGACGCCGTTTCTCGCCGGGGTCGCCGAGCAGATCGACCCGCGCCGCGCGAGCCGCGTCATCGCCGAGATCCCGCCGCACCAGATCGCGGCGGTCACGCAGGAGCTCTGCGACCGCGGCGACCACGTGACGATGGGCCGCTTCGTGGGCCACCTGTCCGAGGCGGCGCTGCAGGCGGCCCTACGGGAAGTCGACGACGAATCGCTGCTGCGCACGGCCTACGTCGTCGAGTCCAAGGGCGCGCTCGGCGCGCTCGTGGCGATCATTCCCGACGAGCGCCTGCACGACATCCTGCGCACGGCGACTGAGCGCGACCTCTGGCGCGAGGCGCTCGACGTCCTGCGCCACGTCTCCGAGGAGCAGCGCGGCAGGCTCGGCGACATCGCCGCCGAGCAGGACGACGACGTCCTCGCCGGCCTCGTCAAGGCCGCCCAGCGCGACAACCTCTGGGCCGACGTGCTGCCGGTCACGCGCGCCATGAGCGAGGCCGGCCGCGCGCGCTTCGCCGCCCTCAAGCCGATTCAGACCCGTCCGGTGCTGTCGTCGATCGTCGACGCCGCGACCCACCGCGGCCTGTGGCCCGAGCTGCTCACGCTGCTGGCGCTGCTGCCCGCCGCCTCACGGCGCCGCGTCGCCGCGCTCGGGACGGGCTTCGGGCGATCGATCCTCGCGCAGATCGTCCGAGCCGCCCACGAGGAGGGGCTGTGGGCGCCGCTGCTGCGATTCATCGTCGAGCTCGAGGTCCGCACGCAGCGCGAAGCCGCCAAGCTCATTCGAGCCTCCGACGACGAGATGCTCGACGCGCTGCTCGACGCGATCGAGGCGGAGGACCTGCACGAGGAGTTCGGCGTGCTCACCGGCCGGCTGCCGGCGGCGGACATGCGGGCGTTCGCGAAACGGATGGAGGCGCTGCATGCATGATTCGCAGACCTCACCGCGGGTAAGGTGGCCCTGTGGGACGACGCACGAAAGAGGCCGAGGCGTACGGCGCCGTCGGGCGCTCGGAGTGGATGGACGTCGAGTGGCAGGAGCATCTGCGCTGGGTGCACGTCCAGGACCGCTGGATGAACATCATCGACATGGGCTCCGGCGAGCCGGTCATCTTCATCCACGGGTTGTCGGGCTGCTGGCAGAACTGGCTCGAGCAGCTGCCGCTCTTTGCCCGCGACCACCGCGTGATCGCCGTCGACCTGCCGGGCTTCGGGCAATCCGAGATGCCCGCCGAGGAGATCTCGATCAGCGGCTACGCCGACGCGATCGACGAGCTGATGGACAAGCTGGACATCGAGACCGCGCGCATCGTCGGCAACTCGATGGGCGGCTTCATCGGGGCGGAGCTGGCGATTCAGCATCCGGAGCGCGTCGAGCGCCTTGTCCTCGTGGCGGCGGCCGGCCTGAGCATCGAGTCGATCCGCACGGAGCGCACCACCGGGCTGCGCCACCGCGCCGAGAACATCCTCTTCTTCACGCTCGGCCACGTCGCTTCGCGCTCGGCCACGGTCGCGCTGCGCCCACGGCTGCGGGCCGCCCTGCTGATGACGGTCGCGGCGCACCCGGCCAAGCTGCCCGGGCCGCTCGCCGCCCAGCAGGTGCTCGGCTCCGGCAAGCCCGGCTTCTCCGACGCGCTGGAGGCGATGTGCCGCTACCCGCTGCGCGACCGTCTCGAGAAGATCGCCTGCCCGACGCTCATCGTCTGGGGCGAGAAGGACATCCTCGTGCCCGTCAAGGACGCGGCGATCTTCGAGGAGCTCATCCCCGACTCACGCAAGATCATCTACAAGGACACCGGCCACGTCTCGATGATGGAGCGCCCCGAGCGCTTCAACTCCGACGTGAAGGCCTTCCTCGACGAGGCCCCCGGTGAGCAGCAGCCCACACCGCAGGCCGAGCAGGCCAGCGCCGTCGCCTCCTAGCGTCACGAAGGTCAATGGCGTCGTCGCGGCCCCGCCGGCCGACCGGCCGGCGTGGAGAGACATCGACTGGCGTGCGCACCTGCGCTGGGTGCAGGTGCGCGACCGCCCCGTCAACGTGCTGGACATCGGCGCCGGTCCGGTCGTCGTGTTCCTGCACGGCCTGTCGGGCTGCTGGCAGAACTGGCTGCAGAGCATCCCGCCGCTGGCGGTCGACCACCGCGTGATCGCGATCGACCTTCCCGGCTTCGGCGCATCGCCGATGCCGGCCGCTCCGATCTCCGTCAGCAACTACGCGCGGATCGTCGCCGAGCTGCTCGACGCGCTCGGCGCGGAGCAGGCGACGATCGTCGGCAACTCGATGGGCGGCTTCATCGGCTGCGAGATGGCGATCCGCTTCCCGGCCCGCGTGCAGCGGCTCGTGCTCGTCGCGGCCGCCGGGTTGTCGCTGCGCCACATGCGCCACGAGCGCAAGCGCGGGCTGCGCGCCCGGGCGCAGAACCTCCTCTTCTTCGGCCTCGGCCGGCTGGCGCGGCACACCGACCTCGTCGTGCGCAGCCGGCGCCTGCGCCGCGGGCTGCTGCTGCTCGTCGCGGCGCATCCCGACCGCCTGCCCGGCCCGCTCATCCTCGAGCAGGCGCACGGCGCGGGCAAGCCGGGCTTCGACGACGCGCTCGACGCGATGACCGCCTACCCGATCCGCGACCGCCTCGGCGAGATCGCCTGTCCGGCGCTGATCGTGTGGGGGACGGAGGACCGGCTCGTGCCGGTGCGCGACGCGGCGGAGTTCGAGTGGCTGATCCCCGACGCGCGCAAGGTGCTCTACGCCGACACGGGCCACATGGTCATGCTCGAGCGCCCCGAGCGCTTCAACGCCGACGTGCGCAACTTCATGCAGAGCCGATGAGCTCGATCGGGTCGCCGATCGCGACGCGGCCGGGCTCGAGCACCTCGCCGTAGACGCCGAACGCCAGCGGCTCGGTCGTGTCGAGGCCGCTGCGGTAGAAGCGCAGCAGGTCGAGCATCGGGACGTCGGGCGTGCCGGTCTCGGGGTTGCGCTGCGTCGTCAGGCACCGCCCGACATGGCCGCGCACGCGCACGAGCGCGCCGCCGACGTGCAGCGACTGCCCCACCCACGTGTCCTCGTCGTGGGCCTCCCGCAGCCCGTCGACCTCGACGAGCATGCGAAACCGACGCGCGTCGACGTGATCTGACGCCAGGCGCGCGATCGCCCGCAGCGACGCTCGCGAGACGAAGCTCGCGGCGCCGCCGCGGCCGCGATCCAGGGCCTTGCGGTGCACGCCCTCGACGACGCGCAGGCGGCGCCCGACGTGCTCGGAGAGCGCCGGGCCGAAGGCGCCGACCAGCTCGCGCGCGGGCGTCGGCCGCGAGAAGAACGTCGTGGCGAGCGTCTCCTCCGCGAGGACGATCGGGCCGGTGACCGTGCTGCCGTCGGGGAAGGTGAGCCCGAGCTCGTCGCCGTCGAGCGTGGCCACGACCTCGTGCAGGCCGCCCAGCAGCTTGCCGTTGACCATCCGGCCGCGCTCGTCGACGAGATAGAACCGGCGGTCGTCGTCGACGCCCGTCTCGGTCAGCTCGATCGCCTCCCGGGCGACCACGCGCAGGCCCTTCACGGGCGTCGTCTGCAGCGCGACCACGGTTGGCGAAGTCATGACGGAAAGCATGCCAACTGCGCCCAACCGCCGATCCGTTCGCCGCGGTTGCGGTATCTCTGTAGGTGCGAATGATCCGCCGCGGGGGCAGGAGGGCAGCTGGGCGCGGGTTCCTGCCGGGGGCCGTGACGCTGCTCGCCCTCGCGTTCGCGCTCGGCGCGGCGTCCGCGGCGCAGGCACGCGTCACGCTCGTCGCGACCGGCACGCCGGAGCTCGCCTTCCTCGGCATTCCCGGCAACCAGGTCGTCGCGCGGCTCGCGCTGCCGGGCCCCGCGCGTGCCGTCGCGGTGTCGCGCGACGGCGCCCGCGGCTACGTCTCCGCCGGCAGCGAGATCGTCGCGCTTGACGTCAACACGCGCCAGGAGACCGGCCGCAGCGCGATCGGCGCCGGCCAGCCGGAGATCGCCGACATCGACCTTGCATCAAGCGGCGCGCGGCTCTACGCGGTCCGTGGCGCGCAGCTCGTCGTGCTCGACGCGCAGACGCTCGGGCAGCTCGCGGTCATCGACCTGCGCGGCGAGGGCCTGCAGATCGCGGTCGCCAACAGCGGCTCGAGCGCGGCCGTCACGCTGCGCAGCGGGCGCGTCGCGGTCGTCTCGCTCAGCGCCAACGCGCTGCTGCGCCACGTCAAGCTCAAGGGTGCCAGCGGCGTGGCGATCGCCGACAACGGCCTGACCTACGTGACGGCGCGCGAGCGCCTGCGCGTCATCGCGCCCCAGCAGCGCCGCCCGCGCAAGAAGGCGATCAAACTGCCCGACGGGGCGGGCGGGGGGCTGACGCTGTCGCCGGGCCGCTCGCGGCTCGTCGTCGGGGCGGCGGCCGGGGGCACGTCGGGCGCGATCGTCGAGCTGCGCAACGCCAAGGTGCGGCGTATCGTCGCCGGTCCAGGCCCCGGCCGCGCGGCCTGGTACCCCGACGCGAGCCGGATCGTCGTCGCCGACGGCGGCGCTGCGACGGTGTCGCTGATCAGCCCGTTCTCGCGCGGCAGGATCGGGCTCGTCACGCTCCCCGGGACGACCCCGAGCGATCTCGTCGTGCAGCCCGGCCTTGCGCTCATGAGCGGCACCGAAGCGGCCGATCGGCTGACCGGCACGCGCGGCGACGACCGCATGCAGGGCCTCGGCGGCGACGACTTCCTGCGCGGCGGCCGAGGGCGCGACGTGCTCGACGGCGGACTCGGCAACGACACCCTCTCCGGCGGCAACAACAGCGACGACATCGCCGGCGGTGACGGCACGGATACGTTGAGCGGCGGTACCGGCAACGACGAGATCCTCGGCGGTCCGGGCGCCGACAGCGCCGATGGCGGCACGGGCAACGACTCGCTGCAGGGCGAAGACGGCGACGACGCGCTCGACGGCGGCGACGGCGACGACTCGATCGTCGGCGGACCGGGCGACGACACGATCATCGAGAAGGGGTTCGGCGACGACAAGCTGCTCGACGGCGCCCTCGGCAACGACGTCATCCGCGGCGGCCGCGGATCGGACCAGATGATCCTCGGCGGTGACGGCCAGGATGAGCTCTACGGGGAGACGGGGTCCGAGCGGATTGTCGGCGGCCCCGGCAACGACTTCATCGACGGCGGCCGCGCGGGCGATCGCCTCGAAGGCGACGAGGGCGACGACGTCATCAGGGGCGACGCCGGCAACGACCACCTCTACGGCCGCGTCGACAACGACAAGCTCGATGGCGGCTCCGGCACCGACGAGCTGCTCGGCGAGGCCGGCAACGACGAGCTCGTCGGCGGCAACGGCATCGAC
>DASZDB010000115.1:0-3738 GCA_035942495.1 Solirubrobacteraceae bacterium | reverse complement strand
GGCGACGGCGTGGACTAAGCTCACTGGCGTGTCGACGCCCGCCGAGGCCTACCGGCTGCCCGGCATCTCGCCGAAGGCCTACGAGCACCCGGCCGACCGTGCCGCGACGGCGGCGCTCGGCTCCATCCCGATGCTCGACTACGTCGTGCGCAAGCTCATCGAGTTCGGCTACGAACGGGCGCTGCGCCAGACCTACCTCGGCGCCTCGGTCCGGCTCGGCACCGATCAGCTGCCCGACATCTGGACGCGCTACCAGCATGTGCTGAGCGTCCTGGACATGCCAGAGGAGTACGACCTCTACGTGACGGCCGAGCCGATCGCCAACGCGATGGCGGTCGGGGCCGGCAAGCCGATCCTCGTGCTCAACAGCGGCACGGTCGAGCTGCTGGACACCGAGCAGCTCGAGGCGGTCATCGCGCACGAGGTCGGCCACATCCTCTCCGACCACGTCCTCTACCGCACCGCGCTGCAGATCCTGCTGCGGCTCGGCAGCCAGCGCATGCCGATGGTCGCGGGGCTGCCGCTCATGGCCGTCCAGCACGCGCTGCTGGAGTGGTCGCGCGCGACGGAGCTCACGTGCGACCGGGCGGCGGCGATCGTCACCCGCGACCCCCGTGCCGTCTGCGAGATGCTCATGACGATGTCGGCCGGCGCGAAGGCCGAAGACCTCAACCTCGACGCGTTCATGCGCCAGGCGATGGAGTACACGGAGGCCGGCGAGGGCCTCGATCGCCTGCAGCGCCTGCTGACCGACCTGCGTCAGACGCACTCGCTGCCGGTCAAGCGCGTGCACGAGCTGCTCGCGTGGGTTCGCGACGGCGAGTACGACCGCATCGTGAGCGGCGAGTACCTCCAGCGTGGCCAGGAGCGCCCGGCGCGCGAAGAGGCGGCCGACGCCGCGGCGCACTACTCCGAGCGCTTCAAGGACCTCTTCCGAGAGACCGGCGAGCACGTCAACACGGCCGGCAAGCAGCTCTCGGACTGGCTGAGGAAGTACGGCGACGAGGACAAGCCGCCCAAGCGCGGCCCCGGGCCCTCCCCGGAGTAGTGGACCTCACCGCGGCGGAGGTCCGCGTCCTAGGCTGCCTGATCGAGAAGCAGCGCACGACGCCGGACACCTATCCCCTGACGCTCAACGCGCTGCGCGCGGCGTGCAACCAGGCGACGAACCGCGACCCGGTCGTGGCCTACGACGAGGCGACGATCCGCGAGGCGATCACGCGCCTGAGCCGCCGCCGGTGGGCGCGACTGGCCAGCGGCGCCGGCAGCCGGACGTCGAAGTACCGCCACCTGCTCGACGAGGCGCTCACGCGCGCACCCGACGAGCTCGCCCTGCTCTGCGTCCTGATGCTGCGCGGCGGGCAGACGCCGGGCGAACTGAAGGCGCGCTGCGACCGCCTGCACCCGTTCGGCGACCTCGCGGCGGTCCACACCACGCTCGAGCGCCTCATCGAGCGCGACCTCGTCGAGCAGCTCCCGCGCCGGCCGGGCCAGAAGGAGGAGCGCTACGCGCACCGCCTCTGCGACGACGACGCGCCAGAGCCGGCGCGCGCACCGGACGCACCGGTGGCGGCGCCCGGGTCCGTCATCCGGGCGCCGGGACGGCCGATGCCGTCGGCGCCGGAGGTCGAGCGCGTCGAGCTGCCGCTCGCCGAGCGCGTCGCACGCCTCGAGGCCGAGATCACGCAGCTGCGCGCCGAGCTGCGCGCGCTGCGCGGGCGCTGAGCCACGCCGGGCCGCGAAGCTACCGGCGGCCCCTGGGTCACGCTGCCGCGGTGCAGCGAGAACGCTCACACTGCGATGCCGGCATGCGTGTGAGCGTCAGCCGCGCTCGAGCAGCGCGACGCACTCGATGTGCGGCGTCTGCGGGAACATGTCGACCGGGACGACGCGCTTGAGCGAGTAGCCGGCGTCCACGAGCTGCGCCGCGTTGGGCGCAAGCGTCGTCGGGTTGCAGGAGATGTAGACGATTCGCCGCGGCGCGGCCTCGATGACGCGCCGCACGACCTTCTGCGACAGCCCCGCCCGCGGCGGGTCGATCACGCAGACGTCGGGCCGGCTCGCCTCGTCGACGAGCTCGCGCAGCGCGAGGCGCACGTCGCCGGCGAAGAACCTCGCGTTGCGGATGCCGTTTCGCTTGGCGTTGGAGATCGCGTTGGCGACCGCCTGCTCGACGATCTCCAGGCCCCACACCTCACCCGCGCGGGCGGCGAGGCTCAGGCCGACGGTGCCGATCCCGCAGTACAGGTCGTAGACGCGCTCCCAGCCCTTCAGGTCGGCGAGCTCGGCGGCGATGGCGTACAGCCGCTCGGCCATCTCCGTGTTCGTCTGAAAGAACGCGTTGGGCGCGATCGAGAAGCTCAGCCCGCAGAGCTCCTCCTCGAGCGCGCGGTTGCCCGCGAGCTTGATCGTCTCGCCGCCCTGCGTGGTCTCGGCGAGCGCATCGGTCGTCGTCCACGACAGCCCCTCGCAGTCGACGGCGGCCGACAGGCTCGCCCCGTCCAGCTCGCCCGGCCCGGTCACGAGGCGAACCTGAAGCTGACCCGTGCGGCGGCCCTCGCGGATGACGAGGTTGCGCAGCAGGCCGGTGTGGGTGCGGCGGTCGAACGCCGGCAGGCCCTGCTCGCGACACCACGCGAGCACCTGGTCGCGCGCGAGGTTGGAGCGCTCGGAGGCCAGCAGGCAGTCGCTGATCGGCACGATGTCGTGCCACGAGCCCGGCGCGTGGAAGCCGCAGATCAGCGTGCCGTCGGCGGCGGTCCCGAACGAGTACTCGAGCTTGTTGCGATAGCGCCACTGCTCGACGGCGGGGACGATGTCGTCGAGCTGATAGCCCTCGAGGCGGCCGATCCGCGTCAGCGCGTCGTGCACCTGCTCGTGCTTGACGGCGAGCTGGCGCTCGTAGGGCAGCACCTGCCACGGCGCCCCGGGATGGTCGGCGCGCGGCGCGATCCGCTCGGGGCTGGGCTCGAGCACCTCGATCGTGCGCGCCTCGGCGTAGGCGCGCTTGCGCTTCGTGACGACGACGCGCACGAGGTCGCCGGGGATCGCGCCCGAGACGAAGACCACGTAGCCCTCCATCCGGGCGATGCCGTTGCCGCCGTAGGCGAGCGCGTCGATGCGAAGGTCGAGCTCAGCACCCTTCTCGGGGCGGGTGAACGTGGAGGCTTCCATGGGCGACCCAGGATAGGTGGCCCCGGTGGGGACCCCCGGTCGGTGCGCGGTCGCGCCGCGTGAGTGGCTGTCGGGGAACGACATCTCTGAGAGCGCGTGAGCCGCATGGGCGCCGGCGAGTGAGCCGGGGCCGGCGCGGTCGTGGCGAGTTTGGGGTGCATGGCAGCCCCAAAGCGACGCCGACCCCGGCACGGCTGCCCGACCCGTGGATGGCGAGTTTGGGGTGCATGGCGCCCGCAAAGCGCCAAACGCCGGCCCACGCCGGCACGGGTCCCTACGGCAGGCGCTTCTCGATCGCCGTCAGCACCGACTTGCGGTTGGCGTTGCGCCGCTCGTGGTCGCGGACCTTGCGCAGCTCGGCGTCGTTGAGGTCGGCGAGTCGCTCCTTGACCTGCGCCGTCGTCAGGTCCTCGTAGCCGATGATCGGAAACGACTGCCCGAGGCCGGCGGCGCGGCGCACGCGGTCGACCGTGCGCAGGGCGCGGTCGGTGCCGGGCGCGCGACGTGCCGCCGCGCCGACGCTCTTTGCGCGCGCGCGCGTGATGCGGCGCGTTTGCATCGCCG
>DASZDB010000114.1:0-2867 GCA_035942495.1 Solirubrobacteraceae bacterium | reverse complement strand
GCGCCGAGCTGCTGCCGGCCGCGCTGCGCCGCCGCCACCGGCGCGGGCTGTGCTCCCCGTACGTCGCTGCCGCGGTCGCGGACGCCGCCGTGGGGCGGCCGACCCCGCACGGCCCGGGGGCGGACGGCTCGAGCCCCGTGCGTCGGGAGCTGCTGCGCCAGAGCTTCCACACGAGCCTGCCGGAGCTGCTGCGCTATGCCGATCGCGACTCGATGGCCCACAGCCGCGAGGCGCGGCTGCCGTTCCTCGACCGCCGCATCGCCAACTTCGCGTTCTCGCTGCCGCCGCAGTTCCTGCACCGCGGCGGGGTGCGCAAGGCGATCCTCCGCGACGCCGTTCGCGGCACGGTGCCCGACGTCGTCCTCGACCGGCGCGACAAGGTGGGCTTCGAGCCGCCACAAGCGACGTGGCTGCACGACGCGGCCGTCATGGCGCGGATCGCGGAGGTCGTCCTGGACCCGGGCGCGCGCGGCCATGCGCTCCACGATCGCGGCGCGCTCGAGAGCGACGTGCGCAGCGGGCGCTGGCGCGATCCGCAGGCCGTCTGGCGGGTCTTCAACCTCGAGCTGTGGCTGACGGCGCTTGCTCGCGACCGCGTACCGGCATGACGCCGCGCCGGATCCTCGTCGTCACATACTTCTATCCGCCGTCGACCGCCGTCGGCGGTGCGCGCTGGGCAGCGATGGCGCGCCACCTGCGCGACATGGGACACGAGGTCACGGTCATGACGAGCGCGGTCCACGGCGAGCTGCCGGGCGCCGGCGAAGCGGTCGTGCGCACGTGGGACCTGGCGAACGCGCAGACGCTGCGGCGGTTGCTGCGCCGTCCGCCGCCGGCGGCGCCGGGCACCGCGACGATCGACACGACGGCGCCGCGGCTGCTGACGCGCGTCGTCGTCCCCGACAGCCACGTCATCAGCTGGATGCCGGGCGTGCTCGCCGCGACGCGTCGGCTGCTGCGCGAGCGCCGGATCGACTGCCTGGTCACCAGCGGGCCGCCGGATTCCACGCATCTGCTCGGGCTCGCGCTCGGGCGCCGCCGTCCGCCCTGGATCGCCGACTTTCGCGATGGCTGGCGCTTCGAGCCGCTGGCCGAGCCCTGGCCGACGCGGCCCCAGCGGATCGCGGAGGCCCGGCTGGAGCGTGCCGTGGCCCGCCGCGCTGACATCGTGCTGGGGGCGACTCGCCCAATCGCCGAGGACTTCGCCGCGAGGCTCGGCGCGCGCGCGGAGTGGGTGCCCAACGGCTGGGATCCGCAGCTGGCGGCCGACGTGCAGGACGCGACGCTTCCGGCGGTTGCCGACGCGGGCTGGGCGACGCTCGTGCACACCGGCACGCTGAGCGGTCCGCGCGGCCGCGACCCGCGGCCGCTGCTGCGTGCGCTGCGGCGCGTCAACGAGGAGGCAGGCCGGCGCCGGCGCGTGCGGCTCGTGCTCGCCGGGCGCACGGCCGTCCAGGATCAGCGGATGCTCGCCGAGCTCGACTTGGGCGAGTCGGTGCGCCACGTCGGGCTGCTCGAGCGGCGTGCCGCGCTGGCGCTACAGCGCTCGGCCGATGCGCTCGTGCTGCTGACCGGATCGCATAGCTCCGAGGCAACCGGCAAGCTGTTCGAGTACCTCGCCGCGGGCCGGCCGATCCTCGCGCTCGCCGAAGCCAACGAGGCAGAGCGGATCGTGCAGCTGACCGCCACCGGCATCACCGTGCCGCCGCTGGACGAGGACCGCATCGCCGGCGCGCTGCGCAGCGTCGCCGACGGCACCCTCGCTGACGGCTACGCGCCGCGTGAGCTCGAGCGGTTCACATACCCCGGTCCGGCGGTCGCGGTCGCACGGCTGATCGAGGAGGCGATCGCGGAGCGCGGCGCGTGCGGGCGCGTCGGGTAGATCGAGTTCAGGCCGCGTGCGTGCGGGCTGTGGCGTAGAGCACGTCGCCGCCCCCGATCGCGTTCGCCAGCCGCGCGATCGGCACCGTCAGCACGCACAGACCGGATGCGACGCGCAGCTTCATGCCATCTGCGAACAGGCAGCGCCCCCAGATCCGGTACTGAATCGACGCCGGCAGCCCGACGAGGCTCGTTGAGGTGCCGGTCCGGATGTCCTCGAAGCCGGCGTCGCGCAGCGCACGCCGCAGGGAGTCGGCGGTGAAGTGCACGCGGTGGCGCGGCAGGTCGAGGTGATACCAGCGCCCGCCGAAGCGGCGCGCCTGCCAGCCGCCGAAGTTCGGCACCGAGATCGCGACGGCCGCGTCAGGAACGAGCGCGTCGTAGACGCGGCGCAGGTCGCCGAGCGGATCGTCGGTGTGCTCGAGCGACTGCTGCAGCAGCGCCGCGTCGTAGCCCATCGGCTCCAGCGTCACCGTCGCCAGGACGCCCTCGCGCGCGTCGATGCCGCGCGCTCGGGCGGTGGCGCAGGCGGCCGCCGACGGCTCCACCCCGGTCATCCGCCAGCCGCGCGCGACGAGCATCGCCGCGAGGTCGCCGCGACCGCAGCCGACGTCGAGACCGTGCCCGGCGGGCAGCGACGTGACCGCGGCGATCGGGGGCGTGCGCCGTGCGCGCCAGCCCTGCCAGGCCTGGATGACGCGCGAGATCGCGCCGACGAGCGGGTTGACGCGCGCGTCGTACGGCGCGTAGGACGCCGGGTAGAAGGCGGCGAGCTGCGCCGGCCCGACGCGCGGCAGCGTGACACCCGCGCCGCAGTGCGCGCAGATCGCGACACCGAACCGGCCGGGGGTGCCGTGCAGGCGATCGGGCGCGTGCAGGACGGGCGGCCCGAGCGGTGTGTCGCAGAGCGGGCAGGTCTCGCGCGACACGCGTTGGTCCATCGCGCCCGGCAAGATAGCCGCCGGTGACCCGCGTCCTGCACATCC
>DASZDB010000113.1:0-1556 GCA_035942495.1 Solirubrobacteraceae bacterium | reverse complement strand
CCGCGCAGAGCCGGCTGGGGATCTTCGGCCTCGGCGCCGCGATCGCGATCCTCCTGCTGCTGCAGGCGGCGTTCGGCAGCATGCGGCTGGCCGCGCTGGCGTTCCTGCTGCTGCCGATCTCGCTCGTCGGCGGCGTGCTGGCCGTCAAGCTCGGCAGCGGGATCCTGTCGCTCGGGTCGCTCGTCGGCTTCCTCACGGTGTTCGGGATCGCCGCGCGCAACGGCATCCTCATGATCAGCCACTTTCAGCACCTCGAACGCGTCGAGCGCATGCCGTTCGGGCCCGAGCTGGTGCTGCGCGGCGCCAAGGAGCGCCTCGCGCCGATCCTCATGACGGCGCTCGCGACCGGCCTGGCGATCGTCCCGCTGGCCTACGCCGGCAGCATCCCGGGCCACGAGATCGAGCATCCGATGGCGATCGTCATCCTCGGCGGCCTCGTCACCTCGACGCTGCTGAACCTCTTCATCATCCCGTCGCTGTACCTGCGCTTCGCCAAGTCGCGCCGCGAGACCGGCCGCGCCGCGGTGGCCGCCCCGCCGCAGCCGGCGCAGACGACCGTCTCGGTCTAAGACTAAGCCTGCTGAAGCTGGCGCCGTATCGCTGTTTTGTCCACGTTGGGCGCGGGCATCCTCACGTTGCTCTCAGAAGCAGCCGATACAACCCAGCCCCGCATTTACGGAAAGGAGGACGGCGATGACCTTCACGGTGCTGATCTACGCGATCGGCGGCTACGCCGTCGTCCTGCTCGGTGCCATGCTTCTGCTCGAGCACACGCGGGAGCCGGTGCGCCAGCGGCGCCCCTCGCCGCACGTCGCGGACCGCGTGCCGCTGCGGCCGTGGACGCGCCCCGCCCGCGGCTGCCCCGTCGGGCACGAGCGCACGCTGCCGCTGCGCTCCGCGCAGCTGCCGGCGCCCCCGCGCCGCCGTCGCCGCGCCGAGACGTCCTGCCGCCGCTGAGGCCGGCTCGGTGTCCGGCGCCGATCCTCGGACGCCGCCGCTCCAGCGTTGCTCGTCGCGTTCAACGCACGACGTCGACGCGATCATGTCGTTCTTCACCGACGACTGCGTGTTCGCCACACCGCGCGGGCCGGGCGCCGGGCGGACGCCGGCTGATCGGCCACGAGCCGGTCCGCAAGGGCTTTCAGGCGCGCTTCGCCGGGATTCCGGGCATCTACGGCGACGACCGCCACTGGACATGCGGCGATCGCGGCGTGTCCGAGTGGACGCTCCGCGGCACCACGGCGGCCGGCGAGGCCATCGAGGTGCGCGGGTGCGACCTGTTCGAGTTCAGCGACGGCAAGATCAGCCGCAAGGACTCCTTCTGGAAGATCGTCGAGTGACGACGGGCATCCGGTGGATGGCGCATGGCGAAGAGGGTGCTCGGCTCGTCGCACGGCGACACGCCGAGTAGCGGCGGCGCGTCCCTATCCCAGCGGCCGGACCTGACGCAGGAGCTCCGCGTTGTCCTCGCGGAAGCGCGCCTCCTTCTCGCGGCGCACCTCGTCCTCGACATCGGCGATGTGCTCTTCCTCGCAGGCGAGGTCCTTGTTCGTCCA
>DASZDB010000112.1:0-11817 GCA_035942495.1 Solirubrobacteraceae bacterium | reverse complement strand
ATCGTGACCGCGCGGGTGGTAGGACCAGTAGTCCTCGACGTAGAGCAGGTACTCCACCGGGCCGGGCTCCTTCGGCAGCTGACGCACGGGCAC
Source organism: Solirubrobacteraceae bacterium (assembly GCA_035942495.1). Lineage (GTDB taxonomy): Bacteria > Actinomycetota > Thermoleophilia > Solirubrobacterales > Solirubrobacteraceae > CADCVQ01. Next base: position 11,724 of record DASZDB010000112.1, on the reverse strand, counting down.
GCCGGCGCCCTTCGTCCAGGCCGCGCGCTTGCGCGCGCTCTGACCCAGCGCGTTGCCCTGCTTGAACGTGCTCTCGAAGACGCCCTGCAGCTCCGCGGGCACGCTTTTGCCTTGGCTGATCGCCTCCTCGCGGGCGGCCGGCATGATCTTGATCATGTCGACCTCCTTGGGGCAGACGCGCAGGCAGTTGCCGCACGTCGTGCACAGCCAGAGGTCGGGATCGTCGAGCAGGTTGAAGCCCGTCTGCAGCTTGCGGTGGATCTTGCGCGGCCCGTATTCGCCGACGACGTCGACGGGGCATACCGGCACGCATTTGCCGCAGCCGTAGCACCACTCGATCGACTCGGCCTCGGGCAGCGCGGCGATGGCAAAGAGCCCCTGCGTGTCGTAGTCCGCGATGACGCGTGACTCGAGCTGGCGGTTCCAGTCGGCCGTCAGCTCGACGCCCTCCACGACCGCGCTCTCGAGTTCGTGTACCACCGGCTTCTGCTTGTGTCCGCCGATCGGCATGCGCGCTAGACCTCCATCTTGTGCACGCCGAGCAGGCGGCGGGCGAGTTGCGGCAGGGGCGGGATGAGGGAGTTGAACTCCTGGCTCATCTTCAGCCCCAGGACAGTGTTCATGTAGACGCCGTAGACGCAGGCGAGGAAGACGTCGGTCGCCAGAGCGCCGCCGCCCTGCGGCCGGAAGCTCGACGCCTCGGCTGACGCATCCAGCGAGCGGATCGCGGCGCCGATGCGCTCGTAGCTCTCGCCGATGCCGTCGCCCTCGAGCTCGTAGCCCTCGTCGATGAGCAGCGGCAGCGCACCCGTGCGCGTGTGGACGTTGTAGACGAAGCGCGAGCACAGCCAGTGCTGCGCGGGATCGTAGAAATGCAACAGCTCGCCCGCGAGCTCGGCCGCCGCCAGCTCTGGCAGGTCGACCTGGCGGCAGAAGCTCGCCAGCCGAACGCCCACTGCGGCGTCGCCGTGCAGCAGCTCCGCGATCATGTCGCGAACCTCCTCCGCCGGACGCACGCCGAAGATCGCGCCGACCCGGCGGCGGCTGACGAAGATGCTGCGCAGCACTTCGCGCAACGTCGCCTCGTCGGCCGCGACGATCGCCTCTGCGCGCAGCCGCGCCCGGAAGCCCCGCGACTTGCTCTCGAGTAGCGCTACGACCTCGCCGATCTGTTCGCCGGTGATCCTGGAATGGACCTCCTCGAGCAGCTCGCGCGCGGTTGGCGCATCGACCCCGACATCATCACCGCCCATGGTGAGCGGTCCGGCGCCGCCTGCCATCTCAGGCGACCGCCGGAGCTCCGCGGCGGATCAGCGCGACGGCCTTCGTGGCCGCGGCGCCGGCCGAGGAGATCGTGTCCTCGAGATCGGCCGGCCCCAGCGCAGCGCCGGCGGCGAAGATGCCCGCGCGCGTGGTGGTGACGGTGTCCAGCGGCGCATGGGCGACCTCGATGAAGCCGTACTTGTTCTGCTCGACGCCGAGCACACCGGCCATCGTCTTCGTGCCCGCCGACGGCTCCATGCCGACGGACAGGATCACCATGTCCATCGGCACCTCCATCGGCCGCCCCATCGTGGTGTCCTCGCCGCGCACCACGAGGCCACCGCCGTTGGGCACCTCGAGGATCTCCGTGATGATCCCCTTGATGTACTGGACGTGGTAGTCCTCCTGCGCGGGCCAGTAGATCTGCTGCTCCCAGTAGCCGTACATGCGCATGTCGATGTAGAAGATGTAGGCCTTCGTCTCCGGGCTGATCTTGCGCACCTCGATCGCCTGCTTGGAGGCGACGCCGCAGCAGACCTTCGAGCAGTACTCGTTGCCGATGTTGCGGTCGCGCGAGCCGACGCACTGCACCCAGCAGATGCGCTTGGGAATCTCGCCGGTCGACGGCACCCGGACGTCGTGGGCCTTGAGCTGGACCTCGAGGTCCTGCAGGGCCATCACGTCGGGGTACTGGTAGTAGTTGTAGACCTGCCGCTCGCGGCCGGGGTCGAAGTGCGTGAAGCCGGTGCAGACGACGACGGCGCCGGCGTGCACGTCCTCAGAGCCACCCGCGCCCTCGATCGTCACCGTGAAGTCGCCGACGTCACCCGTCAGGGCGGTGACGCGCGAGTTCGTTCGCACGTCGGCGAGCTCACGCTCGCCCAGGTCGGCGATCATCGAGTCCATCGCCTGCTCGGCGTCCTCGAAGTACGGCGTCAGCGCCGCGTAGGACTCGAAGATGGGCGTGCCGCCGAGTCGCTCGCGCTCCTCGACCAGCACCGCGCGCACCCCCAGATCGGCGATGTTGCGCGCGGCCTCGATACCAGCCGGCCCGCCACCGATGACGACGACGGCGTCGCTCATCGCGTCACCGTGACCGGCTCGGAGTCGACGTCGTCCCAGGTCAGGTACTGCTGCTCGCCACGCTCGAGCTTGGCGCACGCCTCCTCGAACTCCGCCCACGCCTTCTCGTGGTCGATGCCCATCTTCTCCAACAGCGGCTTGTAGTCGGCGGCGTGCCAGTGCAGCTGGCAGACCTTGTAGGGATGCGCGCCCATCGCCAGCGCCGCGAACTGCGCCTCGGAGAGAACCGGGATCGTGGCGAAATCGGCGTCCTGCGCCTTGGCGGCGAACTGGCTCTTGTCGAGGGTCGTGACGCAGCCGGTGTCATGCGTGAGCGTGACGTCGGGGTCCGCCTCCTCCTTCATGCGCTTGATCTTGCGCTGGGTGGCGAAGGACCGGCTGAAGTCCCGCTGCACGAGGATGTGGCGGAAGCCGAAGCCGCAGCAGTCAAACCACGTCGAGTAGTCGCGGACCTCGGCGCCGAGGGCGGTGGCCACGCCCGAGACGACTGCCGTGCGCTGGCCGCCGTAGACCTCGGGGTCGTAGATCGCGTCGCCCTCGACGAGCTTGTAGTAGTGGCAGGCCGGGTGGACCGTGACCGAGATCTTCGAGAAGTCCACCACCTGCAGCTCGGCGATCCGGTCGCGCATGGCGTAGAACCACTCGGAGTAGTGGATCATCTCCTCGGGCATCACGAGCGGCTTGTTCATCGACTTCAGCACGTCGCGGACCTCGCCCCGCAGCTTGTCGTGAGCGAGGATCTCGTGGCGGACCTCCTTGTAATGCCCGAAGGAGGTCCCGCAATGGATGATCGGAAAGTGGTCTGACTCGTAGGCGGCGGCGAAGTTGCGCATCGCGACGGATGCCTGCGCGGCCGCGTTGGACGTTGCCGAGGCGTAGTAGTTCCAAGCCGTGCACGAGGTCTGATCGGTCGGGTCCTCGTACTCGATCCCGAGCTTGCGGTTGACCCAGAAGATCGATGTCGAATAGCCGGGGATGTGCCCGCACTGCCCGCACGACTTGTGATGCCAGGTCTGCCCGATCGGCACCTTCTTGCTGCGCCCGTACTTCACCGGCACCTCGATGTAGGGGCCCGGCACGCGCTGCACGATCAGCTCGCCGGCCTCCTCGAGCTCGAACAGCCGATCGTGAAAGTCCTCGGGCGCGTGTTCGTCGCTGAACGAGAACTCCTTCTTGTTCTTGCGTGCCGGCCCGTTGACCAGCTCGACGGGAATGGTCATAGCTCGTAGCCCTCCTCTTCGAGTAGGTCTTCCATCACTTCTTCCAGAATCGAGTGCAGTCCCTCGTCCAGCTCGGATATGAGGTCCAGCGCACCCGTCTTGTGCCAGATCAGGTACAGCTCGACGAGCGTCTTGGTGGAGATCTCCCACCCCGTCTTCGTCGTGTGATGCGTGTCGGGCGGCAGCGCGCGGCGCCACAGCTCGAGGTTGGCGGACGTCGCGGCGACGCTCGGCCCCCAGTCGGGAAAGGCGTCGGCCTGCAACATGTCCGGGGACACCTGCGTCCCGGTGGACATGATCTTGTAGATGATCCGCGTGTAGCCCTTGAGCGCCTCCTTGGCGCTGTCGAGGCCGTTGTTCACAGCGACCTCGCGCATGATCGTGATGATCCCGCCGGGGTTGTTGCCGCGGGGGCAGCGCAGGCACGAGAAGCACTGCGAGCAGTCCCAGATGTCCTCCTGGATCTGCTCGAAGATCAGCTCCACGTCCTCGCGTGCAGCCGCCTGCGCGATCCGTCGCGGCGAGAAGTCGTAGTAGCGCGCCGAGGGACAGGCCGCGACGCAGATCCCGCACTCGTAGCAGCCGTAGAGGTAGTCGTCGAAGCGCGCGTCGGCCTTGATCTCGGCGAACAATCGCTGCTTCTCCTCCAGCGAGACCTCGGGATAGGACGGCGCGAGCTTGTATGCCGCGCTCTGCGCGGTGGGTGTGTCGTCCGGGACGGTGCTCGCGATCTCCTCCGGGGCGGTCCTCGCCTCGGGGTGGGCGAAGGCCTCCATCAGAATGTCACCACCGCACTGGCCTCCATGGCCATGTCGTTGAACGCGGCGCCCCCGATCATCTTGACGCCGTCGATGAGGTCCTCCGCGGTGAGGTCGTTGAGGTCCAGGCTGGGCTGGCAGACGTAGAGGCTCACGCCGCAGTCCAGCGCCTGCTCGATGAAGAACGCCAGCTTCTGTCCGTTGGCGCCCTTCGGCCCCATCGAGTCCGCCGTCCCCTTCTTGAGCAGCTGCGGGCCGTTCATCGTGAAGTAGATGCCGGTGTCGACGTCCATCGCCGCGGCCGACGCCGCCAGGAAGAACGGCGTCGCGCAGCGCTCCGGCGCCTCGGTGCCGTGCGTCATCACGTAGAGGACGGACTCTTCGTCGCTCATGTCAGCTCTTGCGCACGAGGACGCGAAACACGCCGCCGTCCTGGCGGTCGATCGAGACGAGCTCGTTCTTGGTCTGCTTCGTCCACGCCTTCATGTCGGGCTCGACACCGGGGTCCGTCGCGAAGACCTCGAGCATCTCGCCGGGGCTCATCGACTTCATCGCCTTTGCCGTCTTGACGACAGGAATCGGACAGGCCGCGCCCTTGACGTCGAGGGTTTGCGTCGGCGTGTCTGACACGGAAGGGCCCTCCCTTTGGGATTTCGAGATGCCGACATCGCTTCGGCCGGCTGAGTGGGTTCTAGCGCCACCGCCACGCATTGTCAAGCTTGCGGATATGCTCAAACAAGCTATAGTTGCGCTTGACCAACTGGGCAAATGGAAAGTATTTTGGAAGCATGACCAACATCCCCCCACCCCCAGGCGATGCGGACGTTCCGGACTTTTCCGATCAGGAACTGCCGCCGGCGGTCATCGAGCGCGTCGCGGATCGGTTCCGGCTGCTCAGCGATCCGAGTCGCCTGCGACTCGTGAACGCGCTGCACGTCGACGGCGAACTGTCTGTCGGCGAGCTCGTCGAACGTGCCGGCATGACCTACGGCGCGGTTTCGAAGCAGCTGGCGCTGCTGCGCTCGCACGGCGTGCTCGCGCGCCGGCGTGAAGGCACGCGCATCTACTACCGCATCAACGACCCCTCCCTGTCGGATCTGTGCGACGCCGTGTGCAAGGGCATCCGCGACGACTGGGCGCGCTGGGGCGCCGCCCTCGAACAGGACTTGAACCGTTGACACGGCCCGTCGGCCGAGAGGAGATAGCAAGCGATGGCTGAGATGACCCAGCGTGCCGCGACCAACGGGCTCGTGTCCGACATGAGCCGCGGGGAGCTCGAAGAGCTCGTCGGCAAGATGATCGCCGAGCGCGATGACCGCGACCCGAACATGATGACCCTGGTCGCCTTCAGCGGGGACCTCGATCGCATCTGGCCCACGACGATCCTTGCCACCACCGGCGCGGCGGGCGGCATGGACGTCGCCGTGTTCTTCACGTTCTGGGGGCTCTTTTCGCTGGTCAAGGAGGAGCGGCGCCTGACCGGCGACAACTGGATGACCAAGGGGCTGTCGCTCATGAACCGCGGCAGTGCCGAGCATGCCGGCCTGTCGAAGCTCAACATGGGCGGCGCGGGGGCGATGATGATGCGCAAGCTCGCCAAGGAGCACGGCGTGGCGGCGCCCGAGGAGCTCATGGAGCTGGCACAGGATCTCGACGTCAAGCTGTGGCCGTGCCAGATGACGATGGACCTCATGGGCCTCAAGCGCGAGGACATGATCGACGGCCTCGACGAGCCCGCCGGCGCGGCGACCGCGCTTGCGCGGATGCAGAAGTCCGCAGTCAGCCTGTTCATCTAGCCCGGTGAGCACGACTTATCTCCGGAGGCCGGCCATGGCCCGGTTCGGTTTCGCATGACCCGATTCGGGTTCGTGCTCGACCAGCGCCGCTGCATCGGCTGTCATGCCTGCACGGTGGCCTGCAAAACGGAGCACGGCGTGGAGCTCGGCGTCTTCCGGACGTGGGTGAAGTACATCGAGCTGGGCGAGTTCCCTGACACCCGCCGCCACTTCTCGGTCCTTCGCTGCAACCACTGCACGGACGCTCCCTGCGTCGAGGTCTGTCCGGTCACCGCGCTGTACAAGCGCGAGGACGGGATCGTGGACTTCGACCCGACGCGCTGCATCGGCTGCAAGGCGTGCATGAACGCGTGCCCCTACGACGCGCTGTACATCGACCCCGACTCGCAGACTGCGGCCAAGTGCAACTTCTGCGCGCACAAGGTCGACGTCGGTCTCAAGCCCGCCTGCGAGACGGTCTGCCCAGCGGAGGCGATCATCTCCGGTGACCTCGACGACCCGCTCTCGGAGATCAGCCGCCTCGTCGACACGGTCCCCTCGCACGTACGCGCGCCCGAGCAGGGCACCGGCCCGAACGTCTTCTACCTCGGTGCCCATGAGGCGGCGCTCAACCCGCTCATGGTCGGCGGCGACGGCGCGTACGTCACGACCGAGATGCCTGCCTCCCAGCAGGAGAAGCTCGCGCCGCTGACACCGGAGGCGACCGCTCGCGGGCTCAGCGACATCGCCCATCCCCCGCCCTGGGGCTGGCGTGTCTCGAGCTACTTCCTGTCCAAGGGCATCGCCGCGGGAGCGATGATGCTCGCGGTCCTGCTGCTCGTCGTGGGCGCCGACGGCTCGGCGCTCGCCGATGTCATCCCGGGGATCGTCGCGCTGGCGGGTATCGCCGTGACCGGGGTCTTCCTCGTCTGGGACCTCAAGCGACCCGATCGCTTCTACTACCTCTTCACCAAGCCGCAGTGGCGCTCCTGGGTGGCGATCGGGGCGCAGTTCATCAACCTCGCTGCGCTCGTGGCGGCGGCGTTCACCGCCGCGGCACTGTTTGACCAGGACGCTCTGCGCGACGCGCTGCGCTGGGCGATGGTTCCGGCCGGCGTGATGCTCGCCGGCTACACCGCGTTCCTGTTCAACCAGTGCGAGGGCCGCGACCTGTGGCAGAGCCAGCTGCTGCTGCCCCATACGGTCGTCAACGCGATCGTCGCCGGCGCCGGCGCGCTGGGGATCGCCGCGCTGCTCGCCGACGCGCCGGCGGACGTCGAGCGAGCACTCGGCTGGGCGCTCGTCCTCAGCCTCGCCGCGAGCGCCGCGATCGTCGCCTTGGACACCTTTGGTAAGCACCCCACCGCCCAGGCCGAGCGTGCCGCGCACAACATGTGGCGCGACCTGTACGCGCGGCGCTTCTGGCTTGGCGGCGTGCTGACCGGGCTCGCTGCGCCGCTCGCGCTCGGCACGCTGTTCCTCGCCACGGGCGGACTCGGCTGGCTGGCGGCCGGCGGGGTGCTCGCGCTCGTCGGCCTGTGGTTCTACGAAGACGCCTGGGTCCGCGCCGGCCAGAGCGTGCCCCTCAGCTAGGAGTGAAGACATGAGCGAAGGCATCAACCGCAAGGGGGCGCGCCGGCCGACCGGCTACGGGGCACGCGACAAGCTGCTGCAGAGCTTCCCGCCGATCGAGCAGTGGGATCGCTGGACCGAATACGACGTCGACGCCTGGCCCAAGAAGGTGCCGCGCGAGTACATGATCGTTCCGACGGTGTGCTTCAACTGCGAGGCCGCCTGCGGGCTGACGGCGTTCGTGGATCGCGAGACCTTCGAGGTCCGCAAGCTCGAGGGCAACCCACACCACCCCGGCAGCCGCGGTCGCAACTGCGCGAAGGGTCCGGCGACGATCAACCAGCTCCATGACCCCGAGCGGATCCTCTACCCCCAGAGGCGCAAGGGCCCGCGCGGGTCAGGCCAATGGGAGCGCTGCAGCTGGGACCACGTGCTCGACACGTTCGCCGAGCAGATGCACGAAGCGTTCAGCGCCAACCGCCCCAACGATGTCATGTACTTCGTCGGGCGGCCCGGCGAGGACGGCTTCGCCGACAGGTTCCTCGAGACGTGGGGGGCCGACGGGCACAACTCCCACACGAACGTCTGCTCGTCGGGCGGGCGCACCGGCTACGGCTTCTGGGCCGGAACGGACCGCCCGTCGCCGGACTACGCCAACGCGCGCTTCATCCTGCTCATCTCCGCGCACCTGGAGTCCGGGCACTACTTCAACCCGCACGCCCAGCGGATCGTCGAGGCCCAGCAGCGGGGGGGAAAGGTCGCGGTCATGGACCCGCGGCTCTCGAACACCGCCTCGATCGCCGACCATTGGCTGCCGACGTGGCCAGGGTCCGAGGCCGCGGTCCTGCTCGCGATCGCGAAGATCCTGCTCGACGAAGATCTCTACGACCGCGACTTCGTGCGCCGCTGGGTCAACTGGAAGACCTACCTGCACCACCGCTCGCCCGGCAGCGAGCCGACGTTCGCGAACTTCATCGCGGAGCTGCGCAGCGAGTACGCGCGCTACACCCCCGAGTTCGCCGAGCAGGAGAGCGGGCTGCCCGCGGCGACCGTCGTGCAGATCGCCCACGAGATCGCGGCCGCGGGCTCCGCCTTCGCCTCGCACATCTGGCGCGCCGCCGCCGCCGGCAACCTCCACGGCTGGCAGGTCACCCGCGCGCTCATGCTGCTCAACGCCCTCACCGGCGCCGTCGGCGCCGTCGGCGGCACCTCGCCCAACGCCTGGAACAAGTTCATCCCCGCCCCCTGGAAGAAGCCGCACGCCAACGAGCAGTGGAACGAGCTCAACTGGCCGCGCGAGTATCCCCTCGCGCACAACGAGATGAGCATGCTGTACCCGCACCTGCTGCTCGACGGGCGCGGCACCCAGCCGGTGCTGTTCACACGCGTGCTCAACCCGATCTGGACCTATCCGGACGGGTACTCGTGGTTGCGGGCACTGCGCGACGAGTCGGCCGTCGGGCTGCACGGGGCACTGACGCCCACATGGTCTGAGACGGCGTGGTGGGCGGACTACGTCCTGCCGATGGGCCACGGCCCGGAGCGCCACGACACCCACTCCTACGAGACCCACTCCGGCAAGTGGCTCGGGTTTCGCCAGCCGGTGCAGCGCGTCGCGATGGAGCGCATGGGCCACGAGATCGAGTTCACGTACGAAGCCAACCCCGGGGAGGTCTGGGAGGAGGGCGAGTTCTGGATCGAGGTCTCCTGGCGCGCCGATCCGGACGGCTCGCTGGGCATCCGCCAGTACTACGAGTCGCCCTATCGCCCGGGCGAGAAGATCAAGCTCGAGGAGTACTACCGCTGGATGTTCGAGCACTCCGTGCCCGGCCTGCCCGAGAAGGCGGCCGCGGAGGGCCTGGAGCCGCTCGCCTACATGCGCAAGTACGGGTGCGTGGAGATCTCGACGGAGGAGTACGCCCAGCACGAGACGGAGGTCGAGGTTCCGGACGACAGCGAGGTGCGGGGCCGGGAGGACACCGTCACGACACCGTCCTTCGATCCGGGGCACCTGCCGCTGACCGGACGCCCGGACACGAAGGCCACGATCGTCGACGGCGTCGCGCGCCTGGGATTCAACTCCCCGTCACGCAAGCTCGAGCTCTACTCCGAGACGGTCGCAGAGTGGGGCTGGCCGGACATGGCGACGCCGGCCTACCGCCGCAGCCACGTGCACCCGTCGCTCATCGACCACAGCCGCGGCGAGTACGTCCTGCTGCCGACGTACCGCCTCCCGACGATGATCCATTCGCGCTCGGGCAACGCCAAATACCTGACCGAGCTCTCGCACAGCCACCCGCTCCTCATGTGCCCGCAGGATGCGGAGCGCATCGGCGTCGTCACCGGCGACCTCGCACGCGTCGAGACGGAGATCGGCTGGTTCGTCATCAAGGCCTTCGTCACCGAGGGCATCCGGCCCGGGATCGTCGCCGCGTCGCATCACATGGGCCGCTGGCGCCTGAAGGAGCAGACCGGTGGCGAGCGCTGGTCCTCCGCGCTTGTCGACATGATCGAGACAGACGACACGGTCACCTTCCGCCAGCTGCACGGCGTGCGGCCATGGGAATCGGAGGATGCAAGCTCGTCGCGCGTGTGGTGGAGCGACGCGGGCGTCCACCAGAACATCACCTTCCCGGTGCACCCCGATCCGATCAGCGGCATGCACTGCTGGCACCAGAAGGTGCGCGTCCGCGCGGCGCAGCCCGGCGACCGCTACGCCGACATCCACGTCGATTTCGCCAAGGCGCGCGAGGTGTACCGCAAGTGGCTCGCCGTTGCGCGCCCGGCCAGCGGCGAGCTGCGACGGCCGATCTGGCTCTTCCGGCCGGTCAAGCCGGTGCTCGACGCCTACGCGCTGCCCCAGGACGAGGCGACGCTCGAGGCGCGCGCGCGCGCCGAGCGCGGCGACCTGCCCGAGGCGGACAGGCTGTGCGAGCTGCTGGACTGGTCCCCGGCGGACGTCTGGGACGCGCATCGACAGACGCTCCTCGTCCCTTAGCGGCACCGGGTCGCCGGTGGACGTCAGCGCCGCCCCAACGCCGCTCCGGGCCAGGAGACGGTTCGTGCCCCGGCTGCCCGGCTTCGCGGCCGGGGACCTCGTCGCAGGCGTGAGCGTCGCGCTCGTGCTGATCCCGCAATCGCTCGCCTACGCCGAGCTCGCCGGGCTGCCGCCGGTGGCCGGGCTGTACGCCGGGGCGCTGCCGGCGATCGTCGCCGCGTTCTTCGCCTCGTCGCCCTATCTCGCGACCGGTCCGGTGGCGATCGTGAGCCTGCTGACGTTCACGTCGCTGAGCGGTCTGGCCGAGCCCGGCAGCGAGGAGTACGTCGGGCTCGCGCTGCTGCTGTCGCTGATGGTCGGCGCGATCTGGCTGGCCGTCGGCCTCCTGCGGGCCGGAGTCGTCGCCTACCTCATGTCCCAGCCGATGCTCATGGGCTTCATCCCTGCGGCGGCGCTGGTCATCATCGGCTCGCAGTTGCCGACAGCACTCGGAACCTCGCCGCCCGATGGCACGGTCATATCCGAGGCCGCGTGGGCGTTGGTACACATCGGCAGCTGGGGCTTGGAGCCGGTGCTGCTGACGATCATGGTCCTCGTGTTCATGTTCGGCGGCAAGCGCATCCACACGCTGTTTCCCGGCGTGGTGGTGGCCGCCGTGCTCGGCATCCTCTTCAGCCACTTGACGGGCTACTCGGGCACGACCGTCGGAGAGATCCCCGTGGGCGCGCCGCCGGTCAGCTTCGACTTCCCGCTGGGAGCGCTGCCGTCGCTCATCGTGCCGGCGATCGTCATCTCCCTCGTCGGCTTCGCGGAGGCCGGGTCGATCGCGCGCACCTTCGCGGCGCTGGAGCGCCGCCCGTGGAGCTCCAATCGCGAGTTCGTGGCCCAGGGGATGGCGAACCTGACGGCGGGGATGTCGGGCGGCTACCCCGTCTGCGGCTCGTTCTCGCGCAGCGCGGTCAACCGCCTGGCGGGCGCCCAGAGCCGCTGGGCGGGGGCCATCACCGGCCTCGTCGTGCTCGCCTTCCTGCCCGCCGCGGCGGTGCTGGAGTCCC
>DASZDB010000111.1:0-2447 GCA_035942495.1 Solirubrobacteraceae bacterium | reverse complement strand
GGCGTTGGTTTCGGACGTGCCGAGCACGGCGGCGATCTCGGCGTTGGACAGCCCGCCATGGAACTTCAGTGCGACGAGCTCGCGATCGCGGGGGGCGAGCGCGGCGAGCGCGACGCGGACCGTCGTGCGGCGGATGGCGAGATCGGCCTCCTCCTCGGGTGCGCGCGCGGCTTCGTCGGGCAGCTCGCCGATCATCGGCGCCGAGCGCCTGCGGCGGCGCAGCTCGTCCAACGCGGCGTTGCGGGCGATGCCGAAGAGCCATCCACGCCGGCTGCCGCGGTGGTCGTCGAACGTCGCGCGGCGCCGGTACGCTCGCTCGAAGGCCATTGCCGTGACGTCCTCGGCGGAGGCGTCGTCACCGAGCAGCGTGCGCACGTATGCGTACATGTCGCGCGCACATTCCCGGTACAGCGCATCGAAGCTCTCGGTCGACGTGTTGGATGGTGTTGCCATGGACGGATTGGATAGAGCTGCGCTCATGCGACTACTACGCCGCCGCGCGGTGATCATCACGCTGTTTTGCCTCGCGGGCGGACCGCCCGCCGTCGCCCCGGCCGCTTCTGCCGCGGATGCGCGCGGCCCGTGGGCGACGGTCAACGTCTGTGACACGTCGAACGCTCCGAACACGATCGGCATCCGCGCGTCGATGCCGGGCTCGCGCAGCGGCAAGGAGGAGCGTTACATGCGCTTCGTCGTGCAGTACTTCTCGCGGCCGGACGACCGCTGGTACAACGTCGCGGCGGGCGGCGACTCCGGCTACCTGTCGATCGGCGCCGGCCGCCGGGCTCGCCAGTTCGGCCGCTCGTTTCGGATCGAGCCGCCGGCCGGCCGGTCGGTGCTGCTGCGGGGCAGGGTCTTCTTTCGGTGGCGCGTGAAGGGCGACGTCGTGCGCCGCGACAGCGCGCTGACGCGCAAGGGCCATCGCTCGAACACCGGCGACGATCCCGAGGGCTACTCGGCATCGACGTGCACGATCACGTCGAGCTGAGCCGGCGCGACCGGCGCGGGGCCGCGACTCAGCCGAACAGGCGCGGGTCGTTGGAGATGACGCCGGTGACGCCGCAGCGCTCGAGCTCGGCGATCCGCACCGCGTCGTCGACGGTCCAGGCGTAGAGCTCGCCGCCGGCGCGGCGGACCGCGTCGGCCAAGCGCGGCGTGATGAGCCGGTGGTGCGCCATGAGCGCGTCGATCTCGCCGCGGCGGATGCGGTTGGCGGCGACTCCCGGCAGGGCCCGGCGCACGTACGTCAGGACGGCGATCGCCGGCAGCATCGTGACCGGGTTCGCGAGCGGGTTGCGGCGCATCCGCGGCAGCGACCAGCCCAGGCGCAGCTCGGGGTGCAGGGCGCGCAGGAGCGCGAGCGAGGCGTTCTCCATCGTCGAGACGAGCGCGCGCTCGCTGAGCCCGTGACGGCGCAGCGCGATGGCGACGCGCTCCTCGTAGCCCGTGGTCTTCATGTCGACGATGAGCTCGATGCCGTCGTACGCCGCCTCGGCGAAGTGCGCAAGCCCTTCGTCGAGCGTGTGCGCCCGACGCTCGGCGGCGTCCTCCCAGTCGTGTGCGAGCAGCAGCTCGCCGCTGCCGTCGGGATGCTCGCAGAGCACGTCGAACTCGATCATGTCGACGCCGTGCGCGAGCGCGGCGCCGAAGGAGTCGAAGGTGTTCCCCGGCACGATGTGGTCGGCGCCCTTGTGCCCGACGCGCCGCATCGCTGCCGGCACCCGCTCGTTCGCGGCGCTCACGATTGACATCCCTCGCACCAGTACGTGAGCCGGTTGTCGTCACCCTGGCCGCGGCTGCGGATCGGCGCCCCGCAGCGCGGGCAGGGGCGGCCGGCCGTGGCGTACACGACGCGGTGCAGATCCTGCATGCCGTCCCGCGCGGACTGCTGCATCCTCGGGCGCACCCCGTAGACGATCGCGAGCGCCTCGTCGTCGCTGACGCTGCCCGCCGGCCGCCATGGATCGACGTGCGCGGCGAAGCAGCCCTCGCACTTCCACAGGTTGCCGATTCCCGCGATCGTGCGCTGGTCGAGCAGCGCGTCGCCGATCGCCCGCGTCGGGTCGTCGGCGCGCAGGCGCTTGAGGAACTCGGCCTCGTCGAGCTCGGGCGCGAGGACGTCGGGCCCGAGCATCGCCAGGCGGCGGTCGAAGCGCGTGCGCGACTCGGTCAGCAGCTCGAGCACCGGCCCGTCGAACTGGACGACCTCGCCGTTGTCGGTGCGCAGGACCAGCCAGGCGCGGCGATGTGCCCGCCGCCAGCGCTGGCCGTCGCGGTAGATCCCCCACGAGCCCGTCATCCGCAGGTGCGAGTGGATCGCGAGGTCGCCGTCGAAATGCACGAAGAGATGCTTGCCGTGGGCGTCGACGTGCGTGACCGCGCGGCCGGCGAGCTTCTCGGGCCAGCGCTCGCCGCGCAGGCGCGGGTTGGGGTGCGCGATCTCCGGG
>DASZDB010000110.1:0-1663 GCA_035942495.1 Solirubrobacteraceae bacterium | reverse complement strand
GCGGACCGCGCGCTGACGAAGACCGGCCAGTTCGTCGGCACGATCGACTACGTCTCGCCCGAGCAGATCCGCGGCGAGCCCGCCGGCACGGCGAGCGACGTCTACGCGCTGACGGCGGTGCTCTACGAGTGCCTGTGCGGGACGGTGCCGTTCCCCCAGCCGTCCGACGTGGCGGTGCTCAACGCCCACATGTCCAACCCGCCGCCGCGGGTGACGACCCATCGGCCCGAGCTGTCGCCCGCGGTCGACGAGGTGATCGCGCGCGGCATGGCGAAGGAACCAGGCGAGCGCCACACGAGCGCGACGGAGATGATCGTGCAGGCCGAGCGGGCGATCAGCACGCCGGCGCACGGGACCGCGACGCTCGATGACGAGAGCGTTCCGGAGACCGTCATCCGCGACACGACGGGCAGCCGCGAGCAGCCCGCCGCTGCTGCGGCGGTCCCCGCGCAGGAGCCGGCCGCAACGGCGCCAGACGAACGTCGCGCGCGGTTCGGCGGCTGGAAGCGGCGTGGCGCCGTCGCCGCGGGCCTGCTGCTCGCCCTCGCCGCCGGCGCCGGGCTGGCGTCGCTGGGCGGCGACTCCGATCCGCCCGGCGGGGCGGCCGCGACGACCGCCACGACGACCGCCGACGACGACGGGGAGCGCCTGGGCAACCAGATCACGATGCGATCGGTGCCGGGCACGACGGCGGTCGCGAACGCCGGCCTGGTCGACTACGGCCAGCCGCCTCCGACGATCCGGATCGAGCTCACGCCGGGCGGCCCGCGCTACCAGCTGCTGCTGTTCCAGACGCTCGACAGCGTGCGCAGCGTCGACGGGATCCCGCGGAGCGCGATGCTCGTCCTCGGCGGCGGCCGGCGCGGCGACCTGTCGACGGGCGAGGAGAAGGAAACGGGCTACACCCGCGGCTACGGCATCACGCTGCCGGCGAACTTCCGCCGGTTTCGCTACTTCGGGATCGCGCGCGTCACCGGCACGAAGCGCACGCTCGTCGTCTACGACGAGGTCGGCCGGCTGACGGATCCGCGTTAGTGCGAAATGGACGTGTGACGCCCGATTCGGCGTCGTAGGGTCACGCGCTTGACGAGGGCGCACCGTTGCAGACCTTGAGGGCGCGGTCGGCTTGACCGACATTGCCGAGCATGCGCTTCGCGCCCGTCTTCGCCGTCCTGATCGCGCTCGTCACGCTCGCGACGCCGGCGGCCGCCGGGGGCGCCGGCTCGGGAGGGTTGCGCAGCGGCGGGGCGGCGTTCGGCGATCCGCTGCCGATCCCGGACAAGCGCCCGGTCGCCTCGCGCCTGACGGTCACGCCGCGCGAAGTCATCGCGGGGGATCCGGCACCGGTCGTGCAGCTGCGCGTGCGTCAGCGCGGCGTGGTGCGGGTGCGAGCGCGGATCGTCGTCGTGCGGCTGCCGGGGAGCCGCCCGGTGGCGCGCAAGTCGCTGGGGCGGGTGCGCACGGGTCGGGCGCTGAAGGTGCAGCTGCCCAAGGCGCTGAAGCTGCAGACCGGGCGCTACGTCGTGCGTCTGCACGTCAAGGACCCGCGCGGGCGCACGCTGCGGCGCAGCGGCGCGCATCCGGGGCGGGCGCGGATCGTCGTGCGGCGCCCGAAGGCGGTGCCGGCGCCGGTCCTGCCGGGCGCGCCGGCTCCGCTCATGCC
>DASZDB010000109.1:0-21012 GCA_035942495.1 Solirubrobacteraceae bacterium | reverse complement strand
GGCGTTCGCCGACCTCGCCGTCTAAACAGACCGCGGAATCAATCATCTAGCCGCGGGCGGAGATCTGCTGCACCGCCCAGCCGTTGCCGTCCGGGTCGCTGAAGAAGACGAATCCGACGTTGTCCAGCTCGTCGGGCTCAGCTGCCGGGTTCTCGCCCATGACTTGAATCTCGCTGACCTCCACGCCGCGCTCGACCAGTTGAGCACGCGCGGCCGTGATGTCCGAGACCACGAGCTGCAAACCCTTGAGCGAGCCGGGTGGTGACATGTCGGGGACGACCCCCTCACCCACCACGATCGAGCAACCGGAGCCTGGAGGAGTGAGTTGGACGATGCGCTTACCCTCGATGACCTCGACGTCGTGGTCGACGTTGAAACCGAGTTGGTCGGCGTAGAAGGCCTTCGCACGGTCCACGTCCGAGACCGGGACCACCACGACTTCGAGTAACCACTTCATGAAGCGTCTCCTGTTGCCGTCGTGTAAGGAAGGTTGTTCGGTTCGCCGTGCAAGCTCGTGGTGGCGATCCGGTGATCAGTGACCGGCTTGGAGCGTAGCGGCCGACTTGGTCGCGGTGGTCGGGTCGACGGGCGCGGTGGTCGATCGGCTCGTCGCGGCGTGCCCGGCACGACGTCTAACTCGAGGTCGACCGCAAGCTGAGCGAGGTGGCGGCGATGAACCGCTTTGTTCGCGACACGAGCGGCGAGGTGCGCGACGTCGTCGTCGTGGGCGTCGTCGCGCTCAAGCTGCTGGCCCGCTGCGGCCGTCGCGCGGCCGACTTCTTCAGCCGCGCAGGCGTCCGCTCCCCCGACAAGGCCTGCCGCCAGGACAATCGTCAGCGGACACCGAGCAGCACGTCGACCACCAGCTGGTCCAGGCGCTCGTTGAGGTAGCCGCGCGCACCGAGCCCGTCGAGACCGTCCACCTCGGCCTTCAGGTCATCCGCAGACGCGCCGTCCACCGTCGGCTGCGCGAGCTCACCGGCACCGGCCGCAGCCAGCACCTCCTGGACCTCGGGCAGCGCGTCGAAGTGGCGGGCACGCTCGGCCAGCGCGAGATAGGTGCGCATGCAGCCCGAGGCGAAATCCCACACGCCGTCGGCATCCTCGTTGCGGTAGGCGTGGGCGTCGAAGTGCCGCGGTCCCGCATACCCCGCGCGCTCGAGCAGCCGCACCAGCAGGAACGCCTCCTTGAGGTCCTCCGCCCCGAAGCGAAAGTCCTGGTCGTAGCGGCCGATCCGCTGTGCGTTCAGGTCGATGTGAAACAGCTTGCCCGCCCACAGCGCCTGCCCGACGCCGTGGACGAACGAGAGCCCCGCCATCGTCTCGTGCGCGACCTCGGGGTTGACGCCGACCATCTCAGGCCGGTTGAGCGTGGTGATGAAGTGCAGCGCATGGCCGATCGTCGGCAGGAAGATGTCGCCGCGCGGCTCGTTGGGCTTGGGCTCGAGCGCGAAGCGCAGGTCGTAGCCTTGCTCGACGACGTAGTCGCCGAGCACGTCGATCGCCTCGCGGTAGCGCTCGAGCGCGTCGCGCGGGTCCTTCGCGATACCCGCCTCCGTCCCCTCGCGGCCGCCCCAGAAGACGTACACCTCGGCGTTCAACTCGGCGCCGAGGTCGATGGAGCGCATCGCCTTGCCGATCGCCGCGCGCCGGACGCTGCGGTCGTTGGAGGTGAAGGCGCCGTCCTTGAACGCGGGATGCCCGAAGAGGTTCGTCGTGGCCATCCCGACGCGGAGCCCCGTCTCCTGCAGCGCGCTCTTGAAGCGCGACACGATCTGGTCGCGCTCGGAGGCCGAGCTGCCCCACGGCACGAGGTCGTCGTCGTGGAGGCTCACGCCCCAGGCGCCCAGGTCGGCCAGGCGCAGCACCGAGTTCACGGGATCCACGGGCGCGCGCGTCGGACCGCCGAACGGGTCACGCCCGGGGTTGCCGACCGTCCACAGCCCGAAGCTGAAGCGGTGCTCCGGGCGCGGAGTCAGCTTGTCGTCGCTCATGCCGCGTCCGGCAGCGGCTCGACGCCGAGGTAGCGCCGCTGCGCGGCTGGGTCGTTGGTGAGCGCGGAGGCCGTCGTCTCCGTTGCGATGCTGCCCGTGACCATCACGAGCTGGCGCTCGGCGAGCGACGTCGCCACGCCGAGGTTCTGCTCGACGACCAGCAGCCCCATGCCACCGGCAGCGAGGTCCTTGATCGTCTGCACGAGCCCCTCTACGATCGTCGGCGCAAGCCCCTCCGACGGCTCGTCCATGATCAGCACCTTCGGGTTCGTGACGAGCGCGCGGCCGATGGCCAGCATCTGCTGCTCGCCACCCGACAGCGACGTGCCGCTGACGTTCTTGCGGTCCGCGAGGCGAGGAAAGAGCTCGTAGATGCGCTTGGGCGTCCACTCCGCCTTCGCGCTCGCGCCGACGATCTCGAGGTGTTCGTCGACCGTGAGCGACTCGAACAGGCGCCGTCCCTGCGGCACGTAGCCGATGCCGGCGCCGGCGACCTTGTAGGCGGGCTTCCCGAGCAGCTCGCGGCCCTCCAGCCGCACCGATCCGCTCGCCGAGCCGAGCAGGCCGGCGATCGCGGCGCACAACGTGGACTTACCCATGCCGTTGCGGCCGATGAGCGCGACGGGCTCGGCGCCCATCGTGAAGCTGACGCCCTGCAGGACATGTGCCGTCCCGTAGTAGCCGTTGACGTTCTCGACGACCAGCAGCGGGTCGCTCATCGGTGGTGGCTCCCGAGGTAGAGGGCGTGCACGGTCTCGTCAGCGCGGATCTCGGCCGGCGTGCCTTCGACGATGACGCGGCCGTCGTGCATCATCGTCACCCACTGCGCGACGCGCAGCGCGACGTCCATGTCGTGCTCGATCAGGATCAGCGTGATCGCTGGATCCAGCGCGAGCAGAAGCTCGGTCAGCTTGACGCGCTCGGCGCGCGACAGCCCCGCCGCCGGCTCGTCGAGCATCATCAGCTTCGGTTCGGAGACGCGCGCCATGCCGACCTCGAGCTGGCGCTGCTCGCCGTGCGAGAGCTCGGCGACCAGGACATCGAGACGGTCGCCCAGGCCGACGGCCACGGCCATCGCCCGCGCCTTGTCGCGCAGCTCGTCGTCGCGCTTCGTTCGCACCAGCCGCAGATGGCCCTCGCTCACGCCGAGCACGGCGAGGTAGAGATTGTCCTCCACGTCGAGCCCGCCGAACAGGCGCGACGTCTGGAACGTGCGCGACAGACCCATGCGGGCTCGCACACGCGCGGGCGCGCTCGTGACATCGCGCCCGAACAGCTCGACCGTGCCCGTGCTGGGCGGGAACTCACCGGAGATCAGGTTGAACAGCGTGGTCTTGCCGGCGCCGTTCGGTCCCAGGATCGCCCGGCGCTCACCCGGCCGCACGGACAGGTCGACGTCGGCGACGGCAGTGACGCCGCCGAAGCGCCGGCCGATCCCCCGCAACTGGAGGATCGGCTCGGCGCGGACCGCGGATGTCGCGGTGGCCTGCATCAGGTGCCGTAGTTGACCTCTTCGGCGTTGCCCACCCACGGCGGCGGGTCACCCTTGACGCACTTCGGGTTGTTGCGATCGGGCGCCGCGCTGTCGGCGTCGAAGAACCCACCGAAGGTCTGGTTGACCTGCGGGATCCGTGCGAACGTCTGCACGTCGGGAACGTTGTCGCCGTTCTGGTCCTTGACGATCTTCTTGACGAAGACGTCGCTGATCGCCTGGCGGTTCTCGTCGAGCTTGACGTCGCCGTACGGTGCCTCCTCGCCCGTCAGCGTCACCTTGGCGAGCGCGTCCTGGAGCTTCTTCTGGTCGGAGATGTCGCCGTTGACCGCCTCCAGGCCCTTCACGAGCGCCCGGCCGGCGGTGT
The DNA here is from genome assembly GCA_035942495.1 of Solirubrobacteraceae bacterium. GTDB lineage: Bacteria > Actinomycetota > Thermoleophilia > Solirubrobacterales > Solirubrobacteraceae > CADCVQ01. Next base: position 17,159 of record DASZDB010000109.1, on the reverse strand, counting down.
AGTAGCCATACGTGAAGACCGACGGGGCGAGGCCCGCGAGCTCCGCGCCATAGGTCTTGCGCATCGCCGAGACGTACGCCTTGACCTCCGGGTCCGTCGAGTCGCCGGCGGTCATGGCCGCGGTCGTGCCGCCGATCAGCTTGTTGCCGACCTCCTTGAGGACGAGCGGGTCATCCCAGAAGACGTTGCCCATCATCTTCTCGGTGTCGACACGGCCGCGCTGCTGCTCGTACTGCTTGATGAAGTTGATCAAGCCCGAGCCGCCGATGCCGACGTAGATGCCGTCGACGTCCCTCGGAATCTGCGAGATGAACGACGAGTAGTCCTTCTCGCCCAGCGGCGCCCAGATGCGCTTCGGGATCTGTCCGCCGATCGCGCAGTACTCCGCGACGAAGCCGGCCAGCGACGTGTACGGGAACGAGTAGTCGTCGCCGATGATCGCGGCCTTCCTCCAGCCGAGCTCGTTGTACGCGTAGTCGCCCAGGCCGGCCGACCACTGCGCCCCGTCGGGGTGGTAGCGGAAGAAGTTCGGCGCCTGGACCTTCAGCGTGGCGTCCTGCGCGCCGGCGATCCCGTTGATGAACGTCTTGTCGGGATGCTCCTTGGCGTAGTTGGCGACCGCGATGCCCTCGTCGCCGGAGAGCGGCCCCACGAGGATGTCCGCGTCCTCCTGCTCCATCAGGCGGCGCGTCTCCTCGATGGCCTTGTCGGCCGTGTCGTCGGCGCAGCCGTAGCCCACGATCTCGATGTTCTTGCCCGCGACGGTCGCGCCGCTGATGCCCTCACTGGGCTTCTTGCCCTTCGCCGTCGCGCCTGCGGCGTCGATCAGCGCCTGGTGGAAGCCCGAGATCGTCGGCTCGTAGAACGAGCCGAACGCGCCCTCGCAGTCAGACAGGAAGCCGACCTTGATCGTGCCGCCGGCCGTGCCGCCGCTCGTGGTGGTCTGCGCCGCGTCGCCGCCGCCCGCGCCCTCGTCGCCGTCGTCGCCGCAGCCTGCTATCAGGCCGCCAAGCGCGACCACGGCGCCCGTGATCGCCAGCATCTGTCTTGCTCTCACTGCATCTTCTCCTTGGATGAGTTCACGTCTTACAGGTGTCGAAGTTCATGTCGCCGGTGCCGCCGGCTCGGCCGAAGGGCCGGCCGGCATCGTGGTGGGCGGGCCTCGTCTTCGCCGCCCCATGCGCTCCTGCACGCGCTCCCAGAGGCCGACGAGGCCACCGGGCGACACGAGGACGATCACCAGGAACACGATCCCGAGGATCGTGTTGAAGCGCTCCGGGCCGAGGATGTCACCGACGCTCGGCGTCCAGTCCCGGGAGTAGTTGTCCAGCAGCGCGTAGGTCAGCGCGCCGACCCAGGCACCCTCGAGCCGGTACAGCCCGCCGATCACCGCGATGATCAAGATGTCGATCGTCTGCGCCAGGTTGATCGAACCCGGCGTGATGCGCCGGTTGTACCAGACCGAGAAGATGCCGGCGACAGCGGCGATGAGCGACGCCAGGCCGAACGCCAGGATGCGGTGGCGCGTGACGTTGAAGCCCAGCGCGCGCATACGCGCCGGTTCGTCGCGGATGCCCTGCAGCGTCAGTCCGAAGGGCGTGCGCGCTGCGTAGCGCAGGCCCAGGAAGACCGCGATCGCGACGATCAGCGTCACGTAGTACAGCCGCGTGGGGTCGTCGCCAGGGTTGCCGACGAGCGCCGGCAGGTCGACGTTGTTGACACCGCCGAAGCCCGATAGCTGCGTGACCTGCGAGAAGAAGTAGAAGACCAGCACCGCGAAGGCCAGCGTGATCATCAGGAAGTAGATGCCGACGCTGCGCGCGGCGATCGCGCCGAAGCCCAGCCCGATGGCGGTCGCGACGAGGATCGCGGCGATCGCCGCAAGCCACGGCGACCACTCGGCGGCGCTGCCGCCGTCCGCCGCGACGAGGTTGGCGAACGTCATGCCCGCGATGCCGTAGATCCCGACCTGCGCGAGCGACACCATGCCGCCGTACGCCGACAGGAAGATCAGGCTCGCCGCGGCCAGGCCCAGCCACAGCGACTTGGTCAGGATCACCGAGACGAAGAAGTCCGTGAAGATGAACGGCGCCACCGCCGCCAGCGCGATGACGACCGACAGGCCGAGCCAGCCGGTGCGCCCTTGGCTCGGCGTCACGCGGGTCTCCCGAACAGGCCCAGCGGACGCACCGCGAGAACCGCCACGAGCAGCCCGAACGTGACGAGGATCGAGTAGTTCGTCAGGTCGGCGTCACCGAAGACGAGGTAGACATCGGAGTACGCGTCGACCAACCCGAGCGCCAGCGCCCCGATCGCCGCGCCGCCCAGCGACCCCATGCCGCCGATGATCACGACGATCAGCGAGTTGAGCAGGAACGACGTGTCCTCACCCGGCGCGAGCGCGATCATCGTGCCGCCCAGGACGCCGCCGAGGCCGGCGAGCATCGCGCCCAGGAAGAACGCGGCCGCGAAGACCATCTGCACGTTGATCCCGAGCGCCGCGACCATGTCGCGGTCGTCGACGCCGGCACGCACGATCTTGCCGAAGCGCGTGCGCTTGATGAGGTACCACAGGCCGAGCCCGATCAGGATCGCGGCGCCGAGCACGACCACCCCGCGGAAGAACCCGAACCGCACGTCGCCGGGCAGGCTGATGCTGGCCGGCCAGTCCGTCGGGGTCTTGATGTCCTTCGAGATGCCACCGAACGCGGCGAGCATCTGGTCGGCGAAGATGACCGAGAGCGCGATCGTGATGAGCGCCTGGCGTAGGTCCTGGCCCTGGTTCCAGCGCAGGAACACCTGCTGCATCACGACGCCGAGCACGCCGATGATCAGCACCGCCAGGATCAGCGGCACGATCCAGCCGAGGAGGCCGTACGTCGCGCCGGACTCGCCGCTCAGGGAGATCCCGCCGCCGGTCTCGTTCTTGAACCACGAGTCCTGCATCTCCAGCGCGAGGTAGCCGCCGAGCAGATACAGCGAGCCGTGCGCCATGTTGACGACGCGCATCAGGCCGAAGATCAGCGTGAACCCGCTCGCCACGACGAAGAACAGCGCGGCCAGGGTGAGCCCGTTGAGCGTGACGACCGCGAACTGGCGCAGATCCTCGCTGGCCTTGATCACAAGCCAGATGACGAAGACGGCGGCGAGAGCGCCGACCAGGCCCCGTCGCAGCGTCCAACGTGCCTCCGCCGGCTGCTCTGCAGCGCCCGGCGTCTCGGCGGCTGTCGAGGTCGGCCCTTCCGCCCCGGCCTCGTCGGCGGCGGGAGGATCGAGCGCGTCTCGTGACGTTCCGCTCATGGCTTGACAGGTATTGAAAACCTATGGCAACCTCCCTGTCAAGTTCTGACGTGTTTTGAAAGGCTCTTCCAGAAACGTGTCCACGCCGCAGGTCGTCGTGTCGAAAGTCAAGGCCGCGCTCGTTGCGGCGCTCGGGGAGCAACCGGTCAGCACCGACGCCGACGATCTGGACTCCTACAGCGCGGACACGTACTGGCCCGCCCTGGCTGCCGCCGCCGCCGGCACGCCGCTCGCACGGCCCGAGATCGTCGTGCGGCCCCGCACCGAGGAGGACGTCGCGACCGTGCTGGCGATCGCCGACGAGCACGGCACGCCGGTTGTGCCATGGGGCGGCGGCTCGGGCACGCAGGGCGGCTCGCTGCCGACCGAGGGCGGGATCGTCATCGACCTTCGCTCGCTCGACCAGGTCCTCGAGATCGACACGACGTCGATGACGGTGACCGCGCAGGCCGGAGTCAACGGGCGGCGCCTCGAGGGCGAGCTCAACGACCGCGGCCTGATGCTGCCGCACTACCCCGCGTCGGTCGAGTGGGCGACCGTCGGCGGCTACATCGCCGCGCGCGGCTCGGGCGTGCTGTCGACGCGGTACGGCAAGATCGAGGACCTGCTGCTCACGCTGCGCGTTGCGACCCCCGCGACGGGTCTGATCGAGACCGTCGGCGTGCCGCGCCACGCCGTCGGGCCCGAGCTGACGCAGCTCTTCGTCGGCTCGGAGGGAACCCTCGGCGTCATCACCCGCGCCACGCTCCAGCTCGTGCCGATGCCCGAGGAACGGCGCTTCGCGGCGGTCGCCTTCCCGTCGGTCAGCGCCGGGATCCACGCGATCCGCCGTGCGCTGCAGGCCGGGCACCGCCCGTCGGTGGTGCGCATGTACGACGAGGACGCGACGCGCCTGGCGTTCTCGCCGGTCGTCGGCGAGGAGCTCAGCGGCGTCTACACCGTGCTCGCCTTCGAGGGCGACGCGGCAGCGGTCGACGCCGAGGAGCGGCGCACCCTCGAGATCGCCCGCGAGGCGGGCGGCGAGCTGCTGGACCCGGCGCTCGGCCAGCGCTGGTGGGACCGGCGGTATGACTTCTACCACCCGCCCCATCAGCCCGAGCTGCCGGCGATCTGGGGCACGCTGGACGTCGTCGCGACCTATGCGCGCATCGAAAAGGTCTACGAGGCGCTGCACCACGCGATCCGCGTGCCGTACGCCGACACGGGCCTTCAGCTGCGGATGCACTTCTCGCACTGGTACGCCTGGGGAACGATGATCTATGGCCGCTTCGTCGTCCCCGACGGCGGGCCCGATGCGCTCGCGCTGCACGACCGCATCTGGGAGGACGGCATGACTGCGGCGCTGGACGCCGGCGGCGTGATGAACGACCACCACGGCGTCGGCATCAAGCTCGGGCCGTACATGCGCCGCCAGCACGGAGGCGCGCTCGACGCCATGCGCCAGATCAAGGCTTCGCTGGACCCCAACAACATCATGAACCCCCGAAAGATGGGCCTGTAGCGGTCCGGAAGGGAAGTGAGCCATGGCGCTCAAGGTGGCCATGCACAACTGGATGCGGCCCGAGCCGGTCGAGACCACCATCGCCCGCCTCGGCCGCAGCGGCTACGACGGCATCGAGATCTCGGGTGAGCCCGCGCTCTACGACGCCGACGCGGTCAAGCGACAGCTCGAGGAGAACAACGTCTCCTGCTGGGGCGCAGTCACGCTGATGACCGGCGGCCGTGACCTCGTGCACGAGGACTACTACGTCCGGTTCGCAAGCGTGCAGTACGTCAAGGACTGCCTCTCGCTCGCGGCCTCGCTGGGCGGGCAGATCCTCACGGTCGTCCCCTCCACGGTCGGAAAGGTCACGCCGATGGCCTCGCCCGAGGAGGAGTGGCAGTGGTGCGTCGACGGCCTGAAGGAGTGCCAGAAGCACGCCGAGCAGGTCGGCGTGCGGATCGCGGTCGAGCCGCTCAACCGCTTCGAGACGTACTTCATCAACCGCGCCGACCAGGCCGTCGCGATGGCGAAGGAGGTCGGCGGCAACTGCGGCGTCGCGCTGGACATCTTCCACATGAACATCGAGGAGGCCGACTGGCGCCAGGCGATCCGCGACACCGGCGACTACCTCGTCGACTTCCACGTCGCCGACAACAACCGGCTGCCGTGCGGCCAGGGCGCGATCGACTGGGAGAGCCTCGTCCAAGAGCTCGTGGGGATCGGCTACGACGGCTACCTGACCGTCGAGTTCGTCGTCCCGGTCGATCGCACGCCGCTGTCGACGCGGACGGAGATCGTCGACGCGGCCGAGGCGGGAGCGAGCCAGGGCATGGAGAAGTTCCTGCGCGACCACGGCACCGGCGGGCTGCCCGAGCAGTACTACGACGCATATGTGCAGGACTCGATCGACCGCCTGCGCAAGGCGCTCGACTCGGCGCAGGCGCCAGCCGGACGTCGGTGAACCCCGAGCCCGGCATCGCGCTCGTCGGCACGCTCGACACGAAGGGCGAAGAGATCGCGTACGTCCGCGACCGGCTGCGCGCTCTGGGCGCGCGGCCGGTCGTGGTCGACTCCGGCATCCTCGGCGAGCCGGCCTGTCGCGCGGATGTCACGCGCGAGGAGGTCGCGGCCGCGGCTGGACATGACCTTGAGGACATCCGTGCGGCGGGCTCGCGCGGCGCCGCCGTCGCGCTGATGCTCGAGGGCGTGCGGGCGACCTGCCTCGATCTCTTCGGCGCGGGCCGCGTTCACGGCGTGCTCTGCCTGGGCGGCGCGGAGGGAGCGTTGCTCGGCGCTGCCGCGATGCACGCGCTCCCGCTCGGCGTGCCGAAGCTGATCGTCTCCCCGAGCGCCTCGGGGCGGCGGTCGTTCGCGCCGTTCGTGGGCGAGACCGACGTCATGGTGATGCACTCGGTCATCGACATCCTGGGGCTCAACGAGATCGCGCAGGCGATCTTCGACAACGCCGCGGCGGCGGTCACCGGGATGGCGCGCGACGCCGGCACTCCGGTCGGCGGCCTCGGCGAGCGCTGCGTCGGCATCACGATGCTGGGCCAGACGACCCCCGGCGTCATGCGGGTCCGCGAGGCGCTGCTGGCGGCCGGGCAGGAGCCGGTCATCTTCCATGCCAACGGCGTCGGCGGCCCGGCGATGGAGCACCTCATCGAGGCCGGTGCGCTCGATGGCGTCATCGACTACACGCTGTCCGAGCTCGCCAACTCGCTGCTCGACGGCATCCACTCCACCGGGCCAGACCGCCTGCGGGTGGCGGGCCGGCACGGTCTTCCGCAGGTCGTCGTGCCCGGCTGCGTGGACTTCTTCAACCAGGGTCCGCGTGACTCGCTGCCCGAGCAGTACCGCGACCGCAAGACCTACTTCCACAATCCCGTCGCGACGCTCGTGCGCCTCTCCTCCGACGAGGAGGAGCAGCTCGGGCGCATGATCGCCGAGCGCCTCAACGAGGCGCTCGGCAAGGTCCGCGTCATCGTCCCGACGCGCGGCTTCTCGCTGGTCGACGCCGAGGGCGGCGACCTCTGGGACCCCGATGCGGACCGCGCCTTTGTCGATGCTCTGCGCGGCGCGTTGCGCGCCGGCATCGCGCTTGAGGAGGTCGACGCGCACGTGGACGACGCGGACTTCGCCGAACTTGTCGCAGATCGTTACCTGTCCCTTCTCGAGGAGCCCGCCCATGCCGGATAACGGCCGTCCATTCTCCAACTGCCTGCTGGACCTCGCGCCGCCGGACATCGCGTGGTTTCAGGAGCGCTCCGACATCGTCCTCGTGCCGATCGGATCCTGCGAGCAGCACGGCGCCCACCTGCCGCTGGGCACCGACACGATCACCGCGCTGGAGGTCGCGCGCCGGGCGGCCGAGAAGGCCGATGTGCCCTACGCGCCGCCGCTGTGGGCCGGCTACTCACCGCAGCACCTGCGCGAGCCGGAGAGCGGCGTGGGCACGATCACGCTGCGCACGAACACCTTCACGGAGCTGCTGTACGACATCTCGCGTTCGCTGATCCACCACGGCTGGAACAAGCTCGTCTTCGTCAACGGCCATGGCTCGAACACCAAGGTGATCGATCCGCTCCTGCGGCGCATCAAGTACGAGACGGGCGCCTTCGTGGCGCTCTACAAGCCGTACGCCGAGCGCTACATCGGGCTGCTGGACGACCTGCTCGAGAACCCGCCCGACGAGACGCCGGGATGGCACGCCTCGGAGCTCGAGACGTCGCAGGTGCTGGCGCACGACCCGCGGATGGTCGACATGGACCGCGCCGCCGAGGACCGCGCGCAGGTTCCGAAGTGGCTGCCGGAGTCCTTCATCAAGACCGACGGCGCGCCCGACGTGGAGTTCGACGGCTACTCGTACTTCGTGTTCCCGATGGACCACGCCGAGTTCTCGAAGACCGGCGTGATCGGCAACCCGATGCGCGCCAGCGCCGAGAAGGGCGAAGCGGCGCTCGAGCGCTTCGCCGACCACCTCGTCAAGGCGCTCGACGAGTTCCGCGGCGTCGAGGTCAACATCACACGACGAGCGTTCGAGGACCGAGTCTGACCCGTGCCGCCAGCCCTGCGCCGAGCTCAGATGCTGGAGCGGATCCAGCGCAACGGCGGCCTATCGGTCGCCGATCTGGCGCGGGAGTTCGGCGTGGCTCCGATCACGGTGCATCGCGATCTCGAGCACCTCGCGCGCGAGGGCCTGGTGGAGCGGGTGCACGGCGGGGCGCGGCCGATCGACGCCGGGGCCGGCGGTGCACCCACCGCCGGGCAGACGATCGCGACGGCGTGGACGCAGCGTGTCGAACAGGCCGCCGCGGCGAAGGAGGCCATCGCGGCGTGCGCCGCCAGCCTGGTCCAGCCCGGCTCGACGGTGTTCCTCGACGCATCCTCGACCGCGCTCACGCTGGCCCGGCGGCTGATGGAGGACCCGCCCAGCGAGCTGACGCTCGTCACGAGCTCGCCGGCGATCGCCTACGAGATGCAGGCCGAGCGCGTGCACGTCGTCGTGACACCGGGCGAGCTCGACCAGTACATGCGGATGATCGCCGGGCGCTGGACCGTCGAGTTCCTCACCCACCTGAACTTCGACGCCGTCTTCATCTCGGCGGCGGGGTTGACGCTCGAGGAGGGGCTGACCACCTCGCGCCGTCATCTGGCCGACGTCGTCAACGCCGCGCGGGCCAGCGCGAAGGGCACCGTCGCGATGATCGACTCGACGAAGTTCGGGCGCGCGTCGCTGCTCACGATGATGGGCGCGCGTGAGCCGGACCTGATCATCACCGATGCCGGTCTGCCCGGGGACATCGCGGACGCCTACCGCGAAGGGGGCGTCCGTCTGTACACACTCACCAACCAGGAGGAGGCGCAATGAGCCGTCCTGTCACCCTGTTCACCGGCCAGTGGGCCGACCTGCCGCTCGACGAGCTCGCGCAGAAGTGCGGCGCCTGGGGCTTTGACGGCCTCGAGCTCGCCTGCTGGGGCGACCATTTCGACGTCGCGCAGGCCGTGAGCGACGCGTCGTACTGCGCCGGTCGCCGCGAGCTGCTCGAGCGCAATGGGCTCGGCTGCTGGGCGATCGGGAACCACCTCGTCGGCCAGGCGGTCTGCGATCCGATCGATGAACGCCACAAAGGCGTCGTGCCGCCGGACGTGTGGGGCGACGGCGATCCCGAGGGCGTGCGCCAGCGTGCCGCCGAGTTCATGAAGGACACCGCGCGGGCGGCGGCGCAGCTCGGCGTGGATGTCGTCACCGGCTTCACCGGCTCGTCGACGTGGCACATGCTCTACTCGTTCCCGCCGAACGACTTCGACGCGATCGAGCGCGGCTATGACGACTTCGCGGAGCGCTGGGGCCCGATCATCGACGTCTTCGAGTCCGAGGGCGTGCGCTTCGCGCTCGAGGTGCATCCCACCGAGATCGCCTACGACTTCCTGACGACGCGCAAGACGCTGGCCGCGATCGGCGACCGCGACGGCTTTGGCATCAACTTCGACCCGAGCCACCTCGAGCATCAGTTCCTCGACTCCTCCGCGTTCATCGCGGAGTTCGGCGAGAAGATCTTCCACGTGCACGTCAAGGACTCAAAGCGCCGGCTCGACGGTCGCTCGTCGATCCTCGGCGGTCACGTCAACTTCGGCGAGGCGGGGCGCGGCTGGGACTTCGTCTCGCCGGGCCACGGCGACGTCGACTTCGAGGAGATGTTCCGCGCGCTGAACCGGATCGGCTACGACGGGCCGCTGTCGATCGAGTGGGAGGACTCGGGCATGGACCGCGACTGGGGCGCGCCCGACGCGCTGGCGTTCGTGCGGCGCACGGACTTCGCGCCCTCCACCGTGGCGTTTGACGCCGCGTTCGCGAAGGAGGCCTCATGACCAAGGTCGGCTTCATGACGATGGGCCAGGCCGACGGCGCCGGCGAGGTGCAGCCGATCGGTGTCGGCATGCTCGGCTACGCGTTCATGGGCAAGGCGCACACGAACGCCTACAAGACGCTGGCCTACATGACCTGGCCGCCGCCGCTGCTGCCCCAGCTCGTGGCGATCGCGGGCCGCAACGAGGACGCGGTGTCCGAGGCCGCACGGCGCTTCGGCTACGCCGAGTACGTCACCGACTGGCGCGACCTGGTCGCCGACGACCGCATCGGGCTGTTCGACAATTCCGGCCCGAACAACCTGCACGCGGAGCCGACGATCGCGGCGGCGGAGGCGGGCAAGCACGTCATCTGCGAGAAGCCGCTCGGCCGCGATGCCGCCGAGTCCTACGACACGTGGCAGCGCGTCGAGGCGGCCGGCGTGAAGCACATGTGCGCGTTCAACTACCGCTTCGTCCCGGCGGTCCGGCTCGCGCGCCAGATCATCGAGTCCGGCGAGATCGGCGACATCACGCACTTCCGCGGCGCGTACCTGCAGGAGTGGGGCCCGACCGTGGCCGAGGCCTGGCGCTTCGAGAAGAGCGCGGCCGGATCGGGGGCGCTCGGGGATCTCGGCGCGCACGTCATCGACCTCGCCCGGTACCTCGTCGGCGAGATCGACGCGGTGTCGGCGATGACCGCGACGTTCTACAAGGGCCGCGAGGTCGACGATGCGATCGAGTCGGTCGTGGCCTTCGAGAACGGCGCTGTGGGGACGATCGAGGCGACGCGCTTCGCGAGTGGCCGCAAGAACGCCTTCACGTGGGAGATCAACGGCTCGAAGGGCTCGATCGCCTTCGATCTCGAGCGGCTCAACGAGCTGCAGGTGCACTACGCGGATTCGTCTCCGGGATCGTCGACCCAGGGCTTCCGCACCGTGCTGGTCTCCGAAGCCGACCACCCGTTCTGGGAGCACTGGTGGCCCCACGGCCACATCATCGGCTGGGAGCACACGTTCGTGCACGAGATCCATCACCTGCTGACGGCCATTCGCGACGACAGCGACGTCGCCCCGCACGGCGCGACGCTGCAAGACGGCTATCGCGCAGCGGAGGTGTGCGACGCGATGCTGCGCTCGGCGGAGGGGGGCGGGCGCGAGACGGTCACGTACCGGTGACGCCCACCGTCCTGCTGATCGGCACGCTCGACACGAAGGGCGAGGAGTTCTCGTTCCTGCGCGAGCGCCTGCGCCTCGCCGGCGTGGAGGTGCTCGTCGCCGACGTGGGCACGCAGGGCGAGCCGGGTTTCGCCGCCGACATCCCGCGCGAGGAGGTCGGCGCGCAGGCCGGCGTCGACGTCGCCGCGCTGATCGCCGCGGGCGACCGCGGGGCGGCGATCGCGGCGATGGCGGGCGCCGCGTCGGCACTCGCCCGGCGCCTCTACGACGAGGGCGCCATGCAGGGCGTGCTGTCGGCCGGTGGCTCCGGCAACACGGCGATCGCCACGGCAGCGATGCAGACGCTGCCGGTCGGCGTACCCAAGCTGATGGTCTCGACGATGGCCGCCGGGGACACGCGCGACTACGTCGGTGGCGTCGACGTCACCATGATGGCCTCGGTCACCGACGTCGCCGGCCTGAACTCGATCTCGTCGCGCATCCTGGCCAACGCCGCCGCCGCGATGGCGGGCATGCTGCTCGCGCCGGTTCCGGAGCCGGCCGGCGACCGCCCGCTCGTCGCCGCGACGATGTTCGGGGTCACCACGCCCTGTGTTACCCGCGCGCGGGAGCACCTCGAGGGCAAGGGCTACGAGGTGCTCGTCTTCCACGCGACGGGCACCGGCGGCCGGGCGATGGAGGCGCTCGTCGACGGCGGCTTCGTGGACGGCGTCCTCGACGTCACGACGACCGAGCTGTGCGACGACCTCGTCGGTGGGGTCCTCTCCGCCGGCCCTGACCGCCTTCAGGCCGCGGGGCGCAGCGGCGTCCCGCAAGTCGTCTCGCTGGGCGCGCTGGACATGGTGAACTTCGGGGCCCGCGACACGGTGCCGCCGCAGTTTCAGCAGCGCAACCTCTACGTGCACAACCCGTCGGTCACCCTCATGCGAACGACGCCCGAGGAGTGCGCCGAGCTCGGACGGCGGATCGCGCGCAAGCTCGCCGCCGCGTCCGGCCCGGTCACGCTGTTCGTCCCGCTGGAGGGCGTGTCGATGATCGACGCGGAGGGACAGCCGTTTCATGACCCGCAGGCGGACGAGGCGCTCTTCGAAGCCCTGCGTGACGGCCTCGACGGCTCGTCGGTCGAGCTCGTCGAGCTGCCCAACAACGTCAACGACGAGGAGTTCGCGATCGCGATGGCAAACAAGCTCGACGAGTACCTGGGAGTCCGCACGTGAACGGCGACGAGGCGAGAGCCAAGCTGCGCGCCACGCTCGACGGCGGCGGGATCATCATCGGCGCGGGCGCCGGAACCGGGCTGTCCGCGAAGTGCGCCGAGGCCGGCGGCACCGACCTGATCATCATCTACAACTCCGGCCGCTACCGGATGGCCGGCCGTGGCTCGCTGGCCGGCCTGATGCCCTACGGCGACGCGAACCGGATCGTCATGGAGATGGGCCACGAGGTGCTGCCGATCGTGCACGACACGCCGGTGCTGGCGGGCGTGTGCGGGACCGATCCGTTCCGGCTCATGCCGAACTTCCTGCGCGAGGTTCGCGATGCCGGCTTCGCGGGCGTCCAGAACTTCCCGACGGTCGGCCTGATCGACGGCACATTCCGGGCGAACCTCGAGGAGACGGGCATGGGCTACGACCTCGAGGTGCAGATGATCGCCGAAGCCGCGTCGCTGGGCCTGCTGACGGCGCCCTACGTCTTCGATCCGGCCTCGGCCGAAGCGATGACCCGCGCCGGCGCCGACGTGCTCGTCCCGCACATGGGGCTGACGACGAAGGGCTCGATCGGCGCGCACACCGCGCTGACGCTCGACGAGTGCGTCGGCCTGATCCAGGTCATGCGCGACGCGGCCGTCGCGGTGAATCCCGACGTGATCGTCCTCTGCCACGGCGGTCCGCTGGCCGAGCCCGAGGACGCGCAGTATGTGCTCGACCGCACGGAGGGCGTGGTCGGGTTCTTCGGCGCGTCGAGCATGGAGCGCCTTCCGACCGAGGTCGCGATGACCGAGAACATGCGCCGCTTCAAGGCGCTCGCCCACGCCTGAAAGGAAAACGCCGTGCCATCCAAGCTGGTCGACCCCGACGCGCTGCCGACGATGACCTTCGACTGGGGGCTGATCAAGCCACTCATCGCAACCGAGAACACGGACGCGCCGGAGGTCAGCCTCATGCACGTGGTGCTCCTGCCCGGCCAGGGCCACGAGCGCCACAACCACCCGGGCAGCGACGAGATCCTCTACATCCTCAGTGGCCACGGCGAGCAGATGGTCGACGACGACCAGACGTTCCCGGTCGGCGCCGGCCAAGCGGTCTTCATCCCGAAGGGCGCCTACCACTCCACGGTCAACACCGGCTGGGAGCCGCTGGCGCTGCTCGCGATCTACGCGCCGGCCGGCGCCGAGGAGGTCCTGAAGACCCTGCCCGACCACCGCGAGGTCGCGCCGGGTGAGGCGCCCCGGCTCGTGCGCCGCTGAGGCTCGAACCGCGGCGTCGTCGCCGGGTGCGGGCGCCTTACACGCGCATCGATGCAGGCCGTTCGATAGCCGCCGGCACGCGCGCGAGTCCGCGTGCCACGTTGGGGTATCACTTCGGCCGTGGAGCGCAGGCTGCCACGACCGCGCGACCTCGCGCCGCTGCTGCAATTCACGCGCCCGTCACTGACGACGCGGACGCGGCGACTGGACGCGGCGCTCACGATCGGCGACCTACGCGAGATCGCCCGTCGGCGGACCCCAAAGGTGGCCTTTGACTACACCGAGGGCGCCGCAGAGGGCGAGGTCTCGCTCGCGCGGGCTCGCCAGGCCTTCGAGGACATCGAATTTCATCCGCGCGTCCTGCGCGACGTCTCGGTCGTCGACACGAGCGTCGACGTGCTCGGCAGGCGATCGGCGCTTCCCTTCGGGATCGCCCCCATCGGGTTCACGCGGATGATGCAGACTGAGGGCGAGCGCGCCGGCGCGATCGCCGCGGGCGCCGCGGGGATCCCATTCGCGCTGTCGACGATGGGCACCACGTCGATCGAGGACGTCGTCGCCGCCAATCCCCATGGTCGCAACTGGTTTCAGCTTTACATGTGGAAGGACCGCGACCGCTCGATGGCGTTGGTGGACCGGGCCGCTGCCGCGGGCTTCGACACGCTCCTCGTGACCGTTGACGTGCCGGTCGCGGGCGCGCGCCTGCGCGATCAGCGCAACGGGATGACGATTCCCCCGGCGCTGACGCCGCGTGCGGTTCTCGATGCGCTCGCGCGTCCGCGGTGGTGGGTGGACTTCCTCACCACAGAGCCGCTCGCCTTCGCCTCTCTGGACCGCTGGTCGGGCACCGTCGCCGAGTTGCTCGACACGATGTTCGACCCCACCGTGTCGTTCGACGACCTCGCCTGGATCAAGGATCAGTGGCCGGGGAAACTCGTCGTGAAGGGCATCCAATCAGTTGAAGACGCCGCCCGCGCGACCGACCTCGGCGTTGACGGCGTGCTGCTGTCAAACCACGGCGGCCGCCAGCTCGACCGGGCCCCGATCCCATTCCATTTGCTGCCCGACGTCGTCCGCGAGGTCGGCGACCGCACCGAGGTGCACCTCGACACCGGTATCACCAACGGGGCCGACATCGTCGCGGCCCTCGCGCTCGGCGCGCGGTTCACGCTCGTCGGGCGCGCCTACCTGTACGGCCTCATGGCGGGCGGCCGCGCCGGCGTCCAACGGGCGATCGCGATCCTCGCCGAGCAGATCGAGCGCACGATGCGTCTGCTGGGCGTCAGCGCGCTCGAACAGCTCGGCCCGCAACACGTGACGCAGCTCGAACGGCTCGCCGCCCGCTCGCGACGCGAACTCGAGCAGGTTGAGCCCCACCGCGTCGACGAAGCAGCACCGTGACCGACGTGCCCCACGGCGCCGGCAGCGGGTCCTTGAGCGGGCGCGGGGACGGGCCCGCCACGCGCGCCGACTCGGCAGGCGTATCCCACTGACGAACCCTCACCGGGGCGAATCGGGCGCAGCACCTAGCGAATCGGAGGTCCGTGATCGGCGTCTCTCGGCGGGCCGGCGTAGCCGCGGCGCTCGTGTCTGCGGCTGAGGTAACGGGACTGCGGCACGCGATGCTGCATCTGTTTCGCTTCGGCGGGCGTTGCGGAGCCTGCACGACGCGCTCGTTCTCGCGCGATATCTTCGAGGTGGCGCTGGCCGATGAGTTCGTCGAGTTCCTCACGCTGCCGGCCGGCGAAGGCCTCTTGGAGAACGTCGGGTAGCGCGGGTCGGGCTACTGGGTCGCCTGGGCGGGTACCGCTGCGAGATGGCGACGGTCGGGTTGGTCGGTTCCTATGGCGGGCTGAATGGCGGCGACGAGGCGATCCTCACGGTCGCGATCGCGCAGTTGCGCGAGGCGGTTGCCGGCTTGGAGATCGTGGTGTTCTCGCGTGACCGCGAGCACACCGAGCGCCATCACGACGTCGATCGTGTCGTGGCCGCGCGCGAGGCCGTGCGCGAGGAGCTCGAAAGCGAGATGAAGCGGCTGGACCTCCTGCTGCTGGGCGGCGGCGGGATCCTCTATGACCGCGAGGCGGAGTCGTACCTGCGGCTCGTGCGCTTCGGCCAGGACGCGGGCGTCGCGACCGGCACCTATGCGGTCGGCGTGGGGCCGCTGGAGCGTCCTGCCGATCGCGAGGCGGTCGCGGGGGTGCTCAACGAGATGGCGCTCATCACCGTTCGCGAGAAGGCCGCCAAGCGACTGCTCGAGGAGAGCGGGGTCAAACGCAATATCTGCGTGACGGCAGATCCAGCCCTGCTGCTCGAGCCCGAGCCGTTCACGCAGCGGATGCTCGAGCGCGAGGGGTTGCCCGACGGCGGACGTCTCATCGGCATGTCGGTGCGCGAGCCCGGCAGCGCGATGTCGGAGATGCAGCCCGGCGAGTACCACGCGCTGCTGGCGAACGCCGCCGACTTCATGGCCGACCGCTTCGACGCCCACCTCGTGTTCGTACCGCTCGAGCGCAATGACATCCGCGAGGCGCATCGCGTCATCGGACGGATGGCGTCGCCCGAGCACGCGTCGGTGCTCAAGCGCCGCTATGGGCCGCGCGAGCTGCGCGGGCTGATGGAGCATCTCGACATGGCGGTGGGCATGCGCCTGCACTTCCTGCTGTTCGCTGTGACGGCCGGCGTCCCCGTCGCGGCGCTGCCCTACGCGACGAAGGTCCGTGACTTCCTCACCCGACTCGAGGTGCCTTCCCCGGACCCGGAAGGCTCAGCTCACGCGGGCGCGCTGCTGTCGCACATCGATCGCCTGTGGGACAGCCGCGACGAGCAGATCGCGCATGTTCGCGATCGTCTTTCCGCGCTGCAGGACGAGGCCCGCGAGAATGTCCGCCTGATCGCCGATCTCCTAGCTCACCATGCCCGCGCTGCAGCGTCCTGAACGCCCGGCGCAGATCACGCTGCCGGCCCGGCGGGCCACCGTCGCGGCGCGGCCGGACGTCGTGGTCGTCGGCGGCGGGCCGGCCGGGATCGGCGCGGCGGTCGGCGCGGCGCGCGCCGGAGCGGATGTCCTGCTCGTCGAGCGCTACGGATTTCTGGGCGGCAACGCGACGGTGGCGCTCGTCATGCCGCTGATGTCGTGGCACAACGAGGTGCGCGGCGCGCGTGCGCGCGGCGACGAGGAGCCGCTGCGGCTGCTGCCCGCCGACCACGGGCCGGGTGAGCCCGTCGTGGCCGGCGCGCTGCTGGAGCTCATGCAGCGCCTGCTGGACCGCGGCGGCGCGATCGCTCCCAGCGAGGAGACTGGATACACGTTCCCGATCGACCCCGAGGCGTACAAGTCGGCCGCCCTCGAGCTGCTCGACGCCGCCGGCGTGCGGTACCTGCTGCATGCCTTCGCCTCCGGGGTGATCGGCACGCCGCAGCGACCCGAAGCGGTCGTGCTCGAGACGAAGTCGGGGCCGCTCGTCGTCCCGGCCGCGGTGATCGTCGACGCGACCGGCGACGGCGACGTCGCGGCGGCCGCCGGCGCGCAGTACGAGATCGGCCGCGACGACGGTCTTGTGCAGCCGATGACGCTGATGTTCCGCGTCGTCGACTTCCAGCGCGAGCGCTTCGCCGGCTACGTGCGCGAGCGTCCCGACCAGTGGCGAGGCGTCTGCGGACTGTGGGAGCTCATCGAGCAGGCGCGCGACGCCGGCGAGCTCGATCTGCCGCGCGAGGACATGCTGTTCTTCGCCACGCCGCACGAGCGCGAGGTCAGCGTCAACAGCACGCGCGTGTCGGGAGCGCTGGGCACGAACGTGTTCGACCTCACGCGGGCCGAGGAGCTCGCGCGCCGCCAGATGGACCAGATCATGCGCTTTCTGCGCAAGCGCGTCCCCGG
>DASZDB010000108.1:0-1505 GCA_035942495.1 Solirubrobacteraceae bacterium | reverse complement strand
TAGTAGGCGCCCATCAGCACGAGCGGGTTGATGAGGTACCACAGCACGCCGAGCGCGGAGCCCTTGTACTTCTGGCGCAGCTCGCGCCGGACGAGCTGCTCGAAGAGGTAGCGGTAGGCCACGCGCCGATTATGGCCGTCGAGAGCGGCGCGCAGCGCGCGCGGCGCTCAGCCGCCGAGCGCGCGCTGCACCGCGCCGAACGCCGGCTTGGGCTGCAGCTTGTCGGTGAGCAGCGTCGCGGCGCCCATCCCGGCCTGCGTCTCGGAGATCCACGAGCGGCTGTCGGTGAACCCCCAGAACGTCAGCGACTTGCACGACACCGTCAGGCAGGCCCTGACGATCTGGTCGTAGATCTGGGCTTGGCGCTCGAGCTTCTGCCCGTCCGGCGGCAGCGGGACGCCGACGTCAGCCTCGGTGATCGCGATGTCGAGGCCGAGCGCGGCGAAGCGCTGCATGTTCGCCACGAAGTCGCCCGGCAGGCCGTCGAGGTTCACATGGGCCTGAAAGCCCACGCCGTCGATCGGCACGCCGTCGCGCTTGAGCCCCGCCACGACCTCGTAGAGGCGGTTGGACTTCGCGTTGATCCCGTCGGCCCCGATCTCGTTGAGGTAGAGCTTGGCGTCGGGATCGGCCTCGTGGGCGAGGCGGAAGGCGAGCGCGATGTAGCGCTCCCCGAGCCGGCGCATGAACACCGACTCCCGCAGCCCGCCGCGGTCGGAGATCGGCTCGTTGACGACGTCCCAGACGCCGACGTCGCCGCGGAAGTGCCTGACGACTTCGGCGATGTGCTCGCGCATCGCGGACTCGAGGTCGCGCGGGCCGAGCTCGCGCACCCAGTCGGGCAGCTGGAAGTGCCAGACGAGCGTGTGCCCGCGGATCTTCTGCGTCGCCTCGCGGGCGCGGTCGACGATGTCGTCGGCGGGGCCGAACTCGAACTCACCCTGCTCAGGCTGGATCGCCCCCCACTTCATCTCGTTCTCGGGGGTGACAGTCGAGAACTGCGCGGCGATCGTCTGGCGGTAGGCGCGGTTGCGCTTCGCGTCGTTGCCGCGGATCGCGGTGCCGATCTCGAACCCCTTCGCCTTGGCGAGCGTGCGCAGCGGCTGCCCCGGCAGCGGCTTGGCGTCAGCGCCGCCGCGGACCAGCCAGATCGCGCACAGGACCGCGATGGCGAAGACGACGCCGAGCGCCACCCGGCGCGAAGACCCGCCCAACTCAGAAGGCGCCGCGCCGCGTGAGCACGGCAGGCACGGTCTTGACGAGGATGCTCAGGTCCAGGAAGACCGACCAGCGCTCGAGGTAGAGGAAGTCCAGGCGCACGAGGTCGTCGAAGTCCAGCTCGGAGCGACCGGAGACCTGCCAGAGGCCGGTGATCCCCGGCGTGACGAGGTAGCGCTTCTTGTGCCATTCCTCGAGGCGCTGGAAGTCGCGCTCGGGCAGCGGCCGCGGCCCGACGAGCGACATCTGGCCGCGCACGACGTTGAACAGCTGCGGCAGCTCGTCGA
>DASZDB010000107.1:0-2108 GCA_035942495.1 Solirubrobacteraceae bacterium | reverse complement strand
GTGCGCCTCCCCTCCCCAGCCCGCTGTAGTTCCGCTGGAGGAGGGCCTATTGGCTACGAACTATTCCGCGCGACTCCGTCCAGTCGTCATCGCCAAAGAGAGCCTCGCTGGCGGTGCGGAGGGCGATTAGATTTGGCCGATGCACCGGCAGGTCCTGGGGAGAGACGCGGAGTCGTTGGTCGCGCGCGAGCGCGAGCTTTCGCAGATCGACGCGCTGCTTTCGTCGGCGCGCTCGGGCAGCGGCTCGGTGCTGCTGATCGAGGGGCCGGCCGGGATCGGTACGACCAGCTTGCTGGCGGTGGCGCGTGGGTGGGCCAGCGATGGCGGGATGCGCGTGCTCCACGGGCGCGCGTCGGAGCTCGAGCGTGATTATCCGCTGGGTGTGATTCGTCAGTGTCTGGAACCCGCGATACGCCGTGAGCCCGATCGCGAACGGCTGCTGCGGGGAGCGGCGCGGCTCGCAGGGCGGCTTCTGCTGGACGCACCGCAGACGGTTGAGGCGACCTCGATCGGGTTGTTGCATGGCCTGTACTGGCTGGTGGCAAATCTGGCCGACGAGGCCCCGCTGCTTCTGGTCGTCGACGATGCGCACTGGAGCGACGAGCCTTCGCTGCGCTTTCTCGCGTATCTGGCGCGGCGTGTGAACTCGCTCCCGATTGCGCTCGTCATCGCCGCGCGCCATGACCAGGACCAGGAGTCCGTCGCGGGATCGGTGCTCGTCGAGATCATGGCTGATCCCGCCGGCGCGCGCGTCGAGCCCTCGGCGCTCGCGCTGGCCGACGTCGAGCGGCTGCTGCGAGAGCTCGAGGGCGGGCCGGTCGACAAAGCCTTTGCTCGGGCGTGTCACGACGCGACGGGTGGAAATCCGTTTCTGATCGGAGCGCTCGTGCAGGCTCTGCGGGCCGATGGGGTTCCGTTCAGCGCGGCGGGCGCCGGGCGCGTGACGGACATCAGTCCGCCGAGCGTGGCGCGGGCCGTGGCCGCGGATCTGGCGCGGCTGGGCTCGCCGGCGACCGCGCTGGCACGCGCTGCGGTGACATTGGGCGATGGCGTCGCGGTCGAGCTCGCGGCGCAGCTGGCCGAGGTATCGGTGGAGCAGGCCGCGGCGGCGATGGCCGGCCTGGTGCGATCGGGGCTGCTGGATGACGCGACGGTGCTGCGCTTTCGCCACCCGCTCATCGCGAGTGCTGTGCGAGCCGGGCTGCCGGCGCACGAGCGCGCGGCCGCGCACGCCCGCGCCGCCGGACTGCTGCGCGCGCGCGGCGCTGCCCCCGAACGGGTCGCGCTTCAGCTCCTGCACGCACCTGCGGCCGGTGATCCGGCCGTCGTCTCGGACCTGCGCCTGGCGGCCGAGCACGCACGCGAGCGCGGCGCTCCGGCAAGCGCGGTCGTCCTGCTGCAGCGGGCGCTGCTCGAGCCGCCGGACACGGCGCTGCGCGGCGAGCTGCTCTTCGAGCTCGGTCACGCCGAGCTTGCGATGGGAAACGCTGGCGATGCGGGCGACCATCTCGCCGAGGCGCCGCGCTGCGCCGTCGACCCGTTGATCCGCGGTCGCGCGTTGGCGCTGCTCGCACAGGCGGTGCCGGATCAGGCGCGCGTCCGCGAGATCGTCGAGCTCATCGACGCGGCGCTGCCGGATCTCGAGCGGCGCGATCGGGAGCTGGCGCTGCGGCTGCGGGCGGTGCAGGTGCTCGAGGGTCGTCGGCCGGACCTGGAGACGCCGCTGCCGGGCGCAACGCTCTGCGAGGCCATCTTCATGGGTCATCTCGTCTTCGCCCGGATGCGCCCGCAGGCGACCGCCGCCGAGATCGCCGACATCGCGACGCGGGCGGCCCGTCAGGCCGACGGGCTGCTGGGGGAAGGCGCGTCGGCGATCGCGCTGACGGGGGTGGTGCTGGGGTTGCGCTGGACGGACCGTCTCGACGACGCCGAACGCCTGATGGATCGCGCTGTCGCCAGTGCCCGCCGCCGCGGCTCGACGACGGACTTCGCCGCCGCGATGACGCTGCGCGCGTTGATCTATCGCCGCGCGGGCCGGCTGCGTGACGCCGAGGCCGACGCCCGCGTGGCACTCGCTGCGGTGCTGGACCTGGAGTGGTCATTCGCGC
>DASZDB010000106.1:0-3776 GCA_035942495.1 Solirubrobacteraceae bacterium | reverse complement strand
AGGCCCTGCGCGCCGTGCTGACCGAGGCGCACCCGCACCTCGCCGACACCTGGCTGACGAACTTCAAGGTCCGCATCCTCGACGAGACGAAGGGCTCGGATGCGTCGATCCGGGTCCTCATCGACGCCACCGACGGCGACGAGACGTGGGGGTCGATCGGCGTCTCGACGAACCTCATCGCGGCCTCCTGGGTCGCGCTCGTCGACTCGCTGGAGTACGCCGAGCAGCCCACCCGGGTGCGCGGCGCCGCGGCGCCGTAGCCGTGCGCCTCGACTTGGCCGCGCACGAGGAGGAGATCCCGCTCGCGCGGCCCGTGCTGGGCGAGGCCGAGGAGGCCGCGGTCATCGACGTCCTTCGTTCCGGCCAGCTCTCGCTCGGCCCGCGCGCGCCACGGTTCGAATCCGCGTTCGCCGCGCGCCTGGGGGTCGAGCATGCGTGCGCGGTCTCCAGCGGCACCTCCGGGCTGCACCTCGCCCTGCGCGCCGTCGGCGTGCGCGACGGCGACGAGGTCGTCACCTCGCCGTTCTCGTTTCCCGCCAGCGCCAACGCGCCGCTCTACGAGCGCGCGCGGCCGATCTTCGCCGACATCGACCGGCGCACGCTCAACCTCGATCCCGCCGCGGCGGCGGCGGCCGTCACCGAGCGCACGACCGCGCTGCTGCCGGTCCACATCTTCGGCTACCCCGCCGACATGCCGGCCTTCGAGGCGCTCGGCCTGCCGATCGTCGAGGACGCCTGCGAGGCGCTCGGCGCCGTCCATGCCGACGGCACCCCGGTCGGCGGGCGCGGCCACCCGTCGGTCTTCGGCTTCTACGCCAACAAGCAGCTCACGACGGGCGAGGGGGGCATGGTCACGACCGCCGACGCGGCGGTGAAGGCGCGCATCGACTCCGAGCGAAACCAGGGCCGCGCCGCCGACATGGGCTGGCTGGACTTCGACCGGCTGGGCTTCAACTACCGCCTCAGCGACATCGCCTGTGCGATCGGGCTCGTGCAGCTCGAGCGCCTCGACGCGATGCTCGCCGACCGCTCTCGCGCGGCGGCGCTCTACCGCGAGGCGCTGGCCGGGATCGAGGGCCTCGAGCTGCCGTGCGCCGACGCCGCCGGCGACCGGCGCGGCTGGTTCGTCTTCGTCGTGCAGCTGCCGCACGGCAGCGACCGCGACGCGACGATCCGGGCGCTGCGCGAGCGCGGCGTGCAGTCCAAGCCGTACCTGCCGGCGATCCACCTCATGACGTTCTACCGCGAGACCTTCGGCCACCGCGAGGGCGAGTTCCCCGTCTGCGAGGACGTCGCCGCGCGTTCGGTGGCGCTGCCGTTCTTCCCCGCGCTGACCGAGGGGCAGATCGAGCGCGTGGCGACGACGCTACGCGAGGTTCTCGGCC
Organism: Solirubrobacteraceae bacterium; assembly: GCA_035942495.1. Classification (GTDB taxonomy): domain Bacteria; phylum Actinomycetota; class Thermoleophilia; order Solirubrobacterales; family Solirubrobacteraceae; genus CADCVQ01. The sequence continues at coordinate 2,391 of DASZDB010000106.1, read as the reverse complement.
GATGACGACAGGAGGGCCGGTGTTTCGGTCGTCCCGGAACTGCATCTCTGAGGGTTGTGAGTCTGTGTCGGTGTGGGCCGTCCGGCCGGAATCAGCGTCCGGTGGCGGGGTGTGTTGATCCAGCCTCGCCCCACGAGGCCAACTCGACACACCCCCACTGCAGGCGGACGGTTATGGCGCGCCCGGTGCGATATCCGCACTCGGCGCGCCCCGACCGTGAGACCGGGCGAGACGACGCTACGTCTGCGGGCACCGCACATGCGCGCCCTCGTTGAAGCTGCGCACCCACCAGGTCCCCTCGAGGAGCCGCACGAGCCGCGTCAGCGAGCCGTTGTCGGCGTGCACGAACGCGAACGGACGGCTGTCGCTCGCCTGCCGGCAGAGCTCGCCGATGACGCCGCCGTGCACGACGGCGGCGACCGTGGCGCCCGGCTGCAGCCCCTCGACCATCCGCTCGAGGCCGGCGCGCGTGCGCTCGGCAAAGGCCTCCATCGTCTCGGCGCCCGGGATGACGTCCCAGCGCTGCGCGCGGAAGACCTGCGCGACGACCGGGTCGCGGCGGCGCACGGCGATCCGGAAGGCGCCGCCGTCGAGCTCGCCGAGATGGACCTCGCGCAGCTCCGGCACGACGACGGGTTCGAGCCCGGTGGCGGCGGCGAGCGGCGCGGCGGTCTGCGCCGTGCGGCGCAGCGGTGTGACGTAGAGCGCGGCGAGCGGCTCGCGGGCCAGGTGGGCCGCGACGGCACGCGCCTGGCCCTCACCGGCGGGCGAGAGCGCCGGGTCGGCCTGCCCCTCGAGCAGCTCGAACGGCCGGCCTTCGACGGCCGCCTCCGACGCGCCGTGGCGCACGAGCACGACTTCGATCGAGCCGGGCGGGCGCGAGTAGTCCTCCTGGGGGTACTGCTTCGCGGCCACGCGGTTGAGGCTAGTGACCGCCCGCTCGCGCGCAGATGACCACTGCCACCTAGACTCGCCGCGAATGTCGCGCTTCTCCGCACCGCAGGACCCGATCTTCCGGCGCCTGAACACGTCGCTGGGCTTCGACCAGCGGCTGTGGCCCTATGACATCCAGGCGTCGCGCGCCCACGCGCGCATGCTCGCGGCCCAGGCGATCATCGGCGAGGACGACCGCGACGCGCTGCTGACGGCGCTCGACGCGGTCCAGGCGGAGCTCGCCGACGGAGCGTTCCCCTTCGAGGACAGCGACGAGGACATCCACATGGCGATCGAGCGGCGCGTGACGCAGCTCGCCGGTCCCGTCGGCGGCAAGCTGCACACCGCGCGGTCGCGCAACGACCAGGTCGCGACGGACGTCGCGCTCTTCACGCGCGATGCCGCGGGCCATGCGACACGCGCGATCGACGCCCTCGCGGCGGCGCTCGTCGCCGCCGCCGAGGCGCATCTGGACTGGCCGCTGCCCGGCTACACGCACCTGCAGCGCGCTCAGCCCGTCTATCTCTCCCATCACCTGCTGGCCTACGTCTGGATGCTGCTGCGCGACCGCGAGCGCTTCGTCTTCGCGGCCTCGCAGACCGCGGCCCTGCCGCTCGGCGCGGGCGCCCTGGCCGGCGTGAACTTCGACACCGACCGCGCCGCCGTCGCCGCGGAGCTCGGCTTCGACCGCGTCGCGCCCAACTCGATCGACGCGGTCTCCAACCGCGACTTCGTGCTCGACTACCTGTCGGCCGCGGCGACCTGCTCGACGCACCTCAGCCGCCTCGGCGCCGAGCTCGTGCTGTGGTCCAGCGAGGAGTTCGGCTTCGTCACGCTGTCGGACGCCTGGACGTCGGGCTCGTCGATCATGCCCCAGAAGAAGAACCCCGACGCGGCGGAGCTGCTGCGCGCCAAGGCCCCGCGGGTCGTCGCGCACCTCGCCGCCCTCCACGGCGTGCTCCACGCCCTCCCGCTGACCTACAACAAGGACCTTCAGGAGGACAAGGAGCACCTGTTCGACGCGGTGGACACGATCGAGCTCTCGCTTCAGGTCGCGCGCGAGATGCTGCGCGGCATTTGCTTCCGCCGCGACCGCCTCGCCGGCGCCGCGGCCGACGAGATGCTCGGCGCCACCGATATCGCCGACCTGCTCGTGCGCCGCGGGGTCCCGTTCCGCGAGGCGCACGGGATCGTCGGCGGGCTGGTGCGCCACGCCATCGACACCGGCCGCACGCTGTCGGAGCTGCCCGCCGAGGAGGTGGCCGAGCGCGCGCCGGCGCTCGACGCGTCGCTGGCCGACGTGCTGCGCCGCGAGTCGGTGCTCGAGTCGAAGGTCTCGGAGGGAGGCACCGCGCTGGCCGTGGTGCGCGAGCAGATCGCCCGCGCTCGCCACTTCCTCCAGGAGTCGCCGGCGTGACGCCGGCGGACCGCGCCTTCTACGACCGCTCCGTCCACGAG
>DASZDB010000105.1:0-2315 GCA_035942495.1 Solirubrobacteraceae bacterium | reverse complement strand
CAGGATTTCGCGCGACGAGGCGTGGTCCCTGCTCTCGGAGTGGGTCCGGTCCGAATCCCTCCGGCGCCACTGCCTGGCCGTCGAGGCCGCAATGGTCGCTTTTGCGGAGCGTGGCGGGCATGACGCCGAGCTCTGGGGTGTCACGGGGCTGCTGCACGACGCCGACTACGAGCGCTTCCCGGACATGGACGACACCGAGCGCGGCCACCCGCGCACGATCATCGCCGAGCTCGAGTCGCGCGACGCGACGCCGGAGATGGTCCATGCGATCGCGGCGCACGCGGACTTCCTGGGCGTCCCCGCCGAGACCGAGCTCGATCGCACGCTGCTCGCCGTCGACGAGCTCTGCGGGTTTCTCGTGGCTTGCGCGTGGGTGCGGCCGGAGGGCATCCACGGCCTGACGCCGAAGTCGGTCAAGAAGAAGCTCAAGCAGCCGTCGTTCGCCGCGGCGGTGAACCGCGACGACGTGCGCGGCGGTGCCGCGCAGCTCGGCGTCGACTTCGATTCACACGTGGCGTTCGTGATCAGCGCGCTCGAGGCGCGGGCGGACGAGCTCGAGCTGCACGGGCGCGCCGCAGGCGAGGACGGCTAAGCAGGCGGCGGCGCGGCGGGAGCGGTTGCTCGCACTCTGGGCCCGCGGAACTTGGCCGGGACCGGGAACTCGGCGGGTGCCCGCGTCTGGCGCGCCTTGAGCTCGGACGCACGGCACGCGAAGCGCTGCATTCTGTCGTAGCCAGCGCTCGTCACGCGGCGCAATCGTCGTTGCCAGCGCCCGCCATGCGGCTGCGCTGCAAGATCGCTTGCAGCTTCCGCGCCGGCTTACCCCTGCATATCGCGGCTTTCGCGGCACGGACGCCTGTTCCATCCGCACCCCCGCCTACCGTAGAACACATGTTCGCTTCGGTCTTCTCCCAGCTCCCCGCGCGGCTGCGGCGCGCGCTCGCCCATCTCAAGGCCTTCGCCTTCCTCGAGGGCCCGCCCGCGGCGGTCCTCGCGCCCACTCCCGCCGGACGCGGCGCCGTTGCGCTTCGCGCCCCCTGCGCCGGCACCGATCGCCGACGTGGTCCCGCGATCGCGCCCGCCGGCCGCTCCGCGACAGCAGCCGGGCCCTGCAGCGACCCGCGCTGGCAGGCGGGCCGCAGCGGTCGGCCGCCGGCGCCCGCGCAACGTTGCGCCACTCCTACAACGGGCAGGCATACGGGTGGAGCGCTCGCCTCCCGCGATCGGCGTGCCTCGGTGGCCGGGGGCTTTCTGCATCGGTAGATGGCGTGAGGCCATCGCGCCGGTGCAACCGTCCCGACGTCGCGGTCCTGCTCTGTCGGTCACGACGGTTCGGTTGCGCGCGCAACCTCCCCGCACCCAGCTGCCGCCTGCGCTGTGGCGACGTCACGCCGCACACGGCCGGCGCCTCCAGCACCCACGGTCGCAGAGGCACTACCACCAGCGCAGCGGCGGCATCGGCAGAGCCCCGACGAGGGGGTCTTGCGAGATCCGTCCACCTGCTGGACGCAATACGCAAGACCCCCCTGGAGCGTCGAGCGCCAGGCCGGCACCACCCGGGCGCTCGCAGCGGGTCGGCCGAACCGGCGCGCGCCGCTCCGGTCGCCGACGGGCGATCGACCGCCCCGGCCCCGGCCGACCGCCGCCCGTCATCGATGCAGTTCAGCGCCCGCCGGCAGTTCAACGCTCGCCGGCCGATCGCGATCGCGAACACGCGCAGCCACGCGGGCACAGTGCGGGCGCCTCGCGGACGCCTCCGCCCCAGACGCGACCGACCGCTCCGAGCCGCTCACCACGACAAGCCGCACGAGCCCGACAGCGCGGCGCGCGCTCGTCGCCGCGCGTACGCCGGTCGTGCTCGCTCGCCGCTGTGCCACGCAACCCGCCCACAACCACCAACGGACCGCCGAAAAGGCGGTCCGTTGTGCTGAAGAAACCGGCGGCGACCTACTCTCCCGGGCCCTTGCGGGCCAAGTACCATCGGCGCGGAGGGGCTTAACTGCTCTGTTCGGAAAGGGAAGAGGTGTTTCCCCCTCGCCATAGCCACCGGAAACTGGTGAGAGTCTCCTGGACCCTTCAAAACCGCACAGTAGCCGTGCAAAACGAGTACCAAAAAGTCATCCGTCAAGCCCTCGACCCATTAGTACCGGTCTCATACGGCTGTTGCCAGCCTGCCAGATCCGGCCTATCAACCTGGTGGTCTACCAGGGGTCTTACTCCCTCATGGGGATGGGAGAGCTCATCTCGAGGTTGGCTTCCCGCTTAGATGCCTTCAGCGGTTATCCAATCCGCACGTAGCTAACCTGCTATGCCCT
>DASZDB010000104.1:0-7106 GCA_035942495.1 Solirubrobacteraceae bacterium | reverse complement strand
GCTCGGCGAGATCCGGACCGAGCTCGTTGCGGCCGAGCAGAAGACCGCCGCGCTGAAGCCATACGACGACTTCGCCAAGGCCGCCGCCAAGCGCCATGACGCCGTCGCCTCGGTCGCCAAGGCCCGCTTCAAGTGGGACCGGACGCTGACCGAGCTCGCCCGCGTGGCACCCGACAACGTCTGGCTGACGGACATGGACGGCACGCTCGCGGCCGCCGCGTCGACCCCGGCAGCCGCCGGCTCGGCGACCGGCCCCCTGACCCCGTCGATCAAGCTCGCCGGCTGCGCCGCGCACGAGCGCAACGTACCCGCGTACATCGATCGTCTGCACCTCATGACGGGCGTCACCGAAGTCGGCTTCAGCCGCGCCGAGAAGCTCGAGCGCGAGGGGGAGGGCGCCGCCACCGGCACCGACTGCTTCAACAACGACACGAAGGTCGCGAAGTTCGAGCTCACGACCTTCTTCAAGCAGCAGCCGGCACCCGGGGCAACCGCCACGCCGGCCGCGACGACCACGACGCCGGCCGCCCCCGCGCCGGCCGCCGGAACCACCCCAGCCGCGGCGCCTGCCAACCAGACCGCCGCGGTGCCCACCGGAGGATCACGATGACGACGAACGACACACGGACGATCGCCATCGTCGTGCTTGCCGGGATCGCGATCCTGGCGGCACTGTGGATGCTGGCGATCAGCCCCAAGCGCGACGAGCGCGGGCAGGTCAAGGCCAACCTGGCCGCCCAGGAGGCGCGTCTGCAGACAGCGCAGACGCAGCTCGCCTCCTTCGAGGCCGCCAAGAAGCAGTTCCCGGTCAAGCTCGCCGAGCTCAAGCGGCTCGACAAGGCCGTGCCGGCGCGCGGTGCCATCTCGTCGCTGCTGCGCCAGCTGCAGCGCCGGGCGAAGGTGCGCAACAGCAACCTGCGCCTCGTCGCGCTGAAGTCCGCGGCGCCCACCGCGACCGCAACGGCCGGGGTCAGCACCCCCGGCGCGACCGTCGGCCCCAACGGGCTGGCCGCGCTGCCGTTCGAGTTCGAGTTCAGCGGCGAGTACTTCGACCTGCGCGACATCCTCGCCACGGTGCGCCGCTCGGTAGCCGTGCGCAAGGACAAGATCAAGGTCAGCGGCCGTCTGCTGACGATCGACGCGGTCAAGTTCACGCGCGCTGAGCCGACGTCCACACGAACCAAGGCGACGCTCAGCGCCACCGCCTACATCGCCCCCGACGGGGCCTCGACCCCCCAGCCGCCCGCCACCGCTGCCGCGCCGGCGCCGGCCACCCCCACCGGAGGATCATGATGCTTCGCAACCTGATCGACGAGGTCCGTAGCCGGCGCGTGCTGGCGTTCGCGGCCCTCGGCGTGCTCGTCGCGCTGGCTGTGCCGCTGCTGTTTCTGAAGTCCGCGCCGGAGGGCGCGCCGCAGGCCACCACGGCGGCGCCCGCCGCCGCCGAGGAGGCGAAGCTGCCGGCGCGCGCCGCGCGCCTGCTCCAGACGACCGATCCGGGCGCCCCGGCCGGTCACGCCAAGGGCTCCGCCCAGGATCCGTTCAGCCCGCCCGCGTCCTACATGGCGGCTGCGGCCGCTGCTGCTGCGGCCAAGGGTGACGCCGCGGCGACACCGGCCGCCACGGCGTCAGGCGCGGCGGGCCAGACGGCTGGCGGCGCGACATCGGACAAGCCGGTCGAGGTCGTCGTCACGAACCCGGGCACGCGGGGCACGAGCGGTGACCGCTCGGGCACGGCCAGGCCGTCGAGCTCGCTGACGGCGCGCAACGCGTCGGTCGACGTCCGCTTCGGCCCCAGGGCCGAGACCCGGATCCGTCGCGCGATCCCGCGTCAGAAGGGCTTTTACATCCATGGCAAGCTCGTCGCCGTCTTCGTGAAGTACTCGCCCAGCCGCAACGCCGCGGTCTTCGCGGTCGCGCCCGGCGTGTACGTCAGCGGTGCCGCCAAGTGCCGCGCCCAGGACGGCGCCTGCCGCTACGTCGACATCCCCGCCGGCCGGCACGCCTGGCTGACGGTCGCGATGCCCAGCCGCACGATCGTGAGCCGGCGCCTGGACGTCGTCCGCATCAAGCGGCGCACGGCGGGCTCGGCCACCCGGGCGGCCTCGGCCGGCGCACGCAGCGAGGCGGCCTGCCTGGCGCGCAAGCTCATGGCGATGAAGCGCGGCGACGCGCTGCTCGACCGCGACGCCTGCCGGGACTAAGGGCGACGACATGCCGCTGCGCACACGCATCGCCGACGACGGGGGTTTCACGATCGTCGAGGTGATGGTCGCGATGGTCATCCTGCTCATCGGCGTCCTGGGCACGGTCGTGCTCGTCGAGGGCAGCATGAGCAGCACCAGCCGCACGACGGCGCGCGAGCAGGGCACGAACCTGGCGCGCGACCTCGTCGAGCGCAGCCGGCAGGCGACGTACACGAGCATCACCGCGGACGGCGCCGGTCCGGTGCTGGCGGCCACGCTGCCCTCCTCGGAGGTCACCGGGGCCGGCGGCTCCACCTTCACCGTCACGCGCCGCGGAGTGGCCTACACGGTGGCGGTGTCGGCCTGTGCCGTGGACGATCCCACCGACGGGCCCGGCACGGGCACCGCCGCGCATTGCGTGGTGGGATCCGGCGGCGGCGGGGGAAGCTCGGTCACGCCGCCGCCGATCTCGGTCGGCGACGTGAGGGTCCTCGGGGTCGACGTCTCCGTCGCGGCCGGCGGGTCGCTGCTGCAGACCGTGTGCAACGCCGTCGGCACGAACACCGACATCGCCGGGGCGCTCTCGGCAGCCGTCAGTCCGGTCGCGGCGGTGGCCGTCTGTCCCGCCGGGTCGGCGGGAGCCGGCTCGGCGATCCCGGTCGACAGCGACCCCGACGACATGCGGCAGGTGCGGATCGCGGTCTCGTGGACGCGCGGCGTCGACGGCAGCGTCACCCAGACCACCCTGCTTGCCAACCCGTCTCAGAACTGAGAGCCACTATGCGCAACCTCATCAACCAGGAGGATGGATTCACGCTCATCGAGATCCTCGTCGCGCTGTCGCTGTCGATCATCGTGCTGTTCGCGACGCTGCAATCGCTCGACGCGTTCACGTCAGAGGCGGCGAAGCAGACGCGGGTGACCGACGCCAACGACCAGGTGCGGTCGACGATGGACCGCATCGTCCGCGATCTGCGCGGCGCGTCGGTCATCACGGCGGCCACGGCGAGCAACCTCGCCTACTCCGTGCCCGACCCCGCCGGCTTCCGGGCCGAGCGCATCTGCGTCGATGCCGGTGAGCTGTTTGGGTTTCGCCAGCTGAACGCCGCCCCGACCGGCCCCTGCTCGAGCGGAACGAAGCTCGCCCAGCTCAAGTCGACGGACAAGACCACGTTCACCTACGACGGCGCGTCGTCGATCGTCCCCCCGGCGACCATGGCGACGGTGAAGAACGTCGGCCTGACGTTCAGCCTCGACGCGAGCGGCGGTGGCAGGTCCGGCAGCAGCACCCTCAAGGCCAGCGCGGCCGTGCGGCGCACCGTCGCGATGCTGCCCGCCGGCCCGGGCGATACGCCGATCGCCTGCTCCGAGACGGGACCTGTCATCCAGGTCGGGATCGGCGTCGGGTACGCCGAGGACGTCTCCGTAGGAGGCGTAGGCGGGCTCTCCGTGTCGTACACCACCAACACCGGCGTGACCATCGCCGGCGGAGCCGTCGACCCGGAGACCGGATCGCTGCCCCAGCTCCTGCCCGCGGGCGTGACCTCGGTCGTCACGAAGATCACCGACTCGCTGGGGATCGTCCGCGCCCTGATCCCGAAGAACGTGGAGTGCATCTACTCATGATCCGTCGCCTACGAGATGAAACGGGCTCGACGCTGGTCACGGCGCTGCTCGCCACCGTGATGATGCTCGGCCTCGGGTTCGCGCTGTTGTCGATCGTGGACACCCAGGCGAGCGAGTCCGCGAAGGAGCGCAGCAGCGACCGCGCCTTCAACGTCAGCGAGACCATCCTGACGAGCCAGGCGTTCGTGCTGGGACGCAACTGGCCGACGTCGGCCCCCGCGGGCACCACGTGCGACACGACGGGAGGCTTCGGCGAGGCGCTCGGCACCACCACGCCCGCGGCCGCCGAGATCACCCGGCTGCGGCGCAACCTCCAGGCGAGCTACGACCCCGCAGTCGACAGCGCCTACAGCGGCGCCACGTGGTACGTGAAGCTCTGCGACGACGAGGACGCCGACGGCCCGGGCCCGGTGGCCGGCTCGACGGTCTGGGAGAACAGCCTGCTCGACAACCCGAGCGCGGACGTCAACGGCAACGACAAGATGTGGGTCGTCGCGCAGGCGACCGTCGAGGGTCGCAACAGCGCGGTCGCCGGCCTCGTGAGGGCGAGCGCCACACCGGCGCTGAATGCTCGCTACGGCCTCGTCGCCGGCGGGCTCGCCGACGACCTCGGCTCCGCGCTGAACACGATCACGAATCAGGGCGTCCTCGGGAAGGTCCTCCACGACCCGCCGCTGGGACTGCTCGACAAGACGGCGACCGTGGCGCCCGACCCGACCGCCGGCGCGCCGACGCCCAACGGAGTCACCGGCGTGCGTTGCGGAGCGCTTGACCTCAAGGACGGCTCGACATGCGTCACGGGCACGCTGGCGGCAACGGGGGCGATCCCGCTCGTCAGCAGCCTGGTGACCGGGGGCAGCCTCGAGAACGTCCCCGGCACGACCGCGACGAGCGAAGACACGATTCGGCGCCTGCGCGCGCATGCCATCGCGTCGGGCACCTACACGGCGAGCCAGGCCGGCACCGCTCCGGTGACGAGCACCAGCGTGCTGAACCCGAACGACACCGCGCCGTCGACGGCGATCGCGCCGTGTGTGCTGACGGGGTCCACGTCACCCGGCGAGGACAAGGACAAGGTGTTCTTCATCGAGCAGGTCGGCACGAGCGGAGTCGCGAACACGCTCGGCGGACCCGGCGATCAGTACTGCTCCATCGACGTCAGCAACTTCAAGGAGTACAAGGCGATCGTCGTGGCCAGCGGGCGCGTCGTCATCCGCGGAAACAACACGACGACCCCGTCGACGAACACGGGCGTGAACACGTTCAAGGGTGTCATCTACGCGCTCAACCTCCAGCGTCTGCCCGTGGCGGATGGCGGCCGCGGGCTCGGCGACGCTGCCGCGCCGGGCCGCGAGGTCGTGCGTATCGATCGAGGAGCCCACGTCCGCGGCGCGGTCAACGCCGACGGCAAGAGCGCGAAGGTCGGGATCTATCCGCCGCCGATCACGATCAACACCACGACGCTCATCAACTCGCTGATTCCCTGCACGACCCTCCTCGGCCTGACGGATTGCACGCTGCGCAACACGATCAGGTCGCTGGCCGGCGGCGTGCTCGGCACCGCCACCGACCTGCTCGTCAGCCTCGGTGGCAAGAGCGTGACCGACATCGCCAACGGGATCCTCTCCCAAGCCGACCCGCAGCGCGTCAACTACGGCTCCGCGATCACCGCGGACGTCGCGGCGATCAACGCGCTCACGGTCCACGGTGACTCCAACGTGGTTCCGGGCAGCTTCCGCGACCTGCAGGCGCGGTAGGGGCAGGCGCTTTCGCTGATCGGAGGCGGCCGAGTGATCCGCGCCGCCTCCGATCACGATGAAGCTCCCATGAGACACGCGATCCTCGCCGCGCTGCTGGGCGCCGCCCTGCTGACCGGCTGCGGCGGCGACGACGACAGCCCCGCCGCGACCACCAGCCCCACCCCCGCCGCCACGAGCAGCGCGGACACCATCAAGATCGTCGACTTCGTCTACGACCCCGACGCCGCGACGGTCAAGGCCGGCGAGACGATCTCGGTCCCCAACGCCGACGACGCGCCGCACACGATCACCGAAGCGGGCTCGGGCCCGGGGAACGCGTTTGACTCCGGGACGATCAAGGGCGGCGAAACCGGCTCGCTGACGATCGACAAGCCGGGCTCGTACCGCTACATCTGCGAGTTTCACCCCTTCATGAAGGGCGAGATCACCGTCACGCAGTAGGGCGGCCGGCGAGCACGCCGGCCCCCGACGCCTACGCCGCTTCGCGCAGCGCCTCGATCTCGCGCAGGCCCGCGAGCCGCTCGAGGGCGCGCTCCTCGATCTTGCGCGTCTCGGGCTGCGTGATGCCCAGGCGCCGGCTCGCCTCGCGGATGCCGACGGGCCCCTCGGCCCCGTTGACGCCGTAGCGCAGCGCCACGACGGCCCGCTCCTCGTCGGGGAGGCCCTCGAGCGCGCGGCTGAGGGTCTCCTCGATCAGCGCGACCTCGACCTCCTCGGCCGGCCCCGCGCGCTCGTCGCCGAGCAGCTCGCCGAGCGCGGTCTCGCCCTCGGTGCCGACCGGCCGGTCGAGGCTCGTGACGGTCCGCGTGATGTCGGACATCGCGACGACCTGGTCGAGCGGCAGCTCGGCCTCGGCAGCGATCTCCTCCTCGGTCGGGTCGCGCCCGAGCTTGCCGGCGAGGGAGCGGCGCGAGCGCTCGATCTTGCGCTCGCGCTGGGCGATGTTCGTCGGCACGCGGATCGTGCGCGCCTTGTTCTCGATCCCGCGCTGGACGGCCTGGCGGATCCAGTACGTGGCGTAGGTCGAGAACTTGTAGCCGCGGCGCCAGTCGAACTTCTCGGTCGCGCGGATGAGGCCGAAGATGCCCTCCTGGATGAGGTCCAGCAGCGGCAGCTCGTTCTGCGGGTAGCGCTTGGCGATCGAGACGACGAGCGCGAGGTTGGAGTTGATCATCCGCTCCTTTGCCTCAGCGTCGCCCTGCTCGATGCGCTTGGCGAGCTCGATCTCCTCCTCGGCGGTCAGCAGCGGGTGACGGCGGATCTCGTTGAGGAAGAGGCCGAGCGCGTCGGTCGTCGCGACGGCGAGGCCGCCGTTGCTGTACTCGGTCGTCGCCGGGACGTTGCTGCGCCCGCAGTCGTCGGTGACGTCGATCCCGCGCGCCTCGAAGGACTAGTGCAGCTGGCAGAGCTCGTCGTCGGGAACGCCGAGCCGGCGCGCGATCGTGTCGAGCTCGGAGAGGTTGACGCAACCTGAGTCCTCGGCCGTGTCGAGCAGGCGGGCGAGCGGCGCGGGCGGGTCGTCGAGATCGAAGTC
>DASZDB010000103.1:0-1541 GCA_035942495.1 Solirubrobacteraceae bacterium | reverse complement strand
AGTGCCTCAGCCCGGTTTGCTCGCCACGAGGTACGCCACCGCCGAGCGACGCAGTCGCTCGCCGGCATCGATCGCGCGTGCGAGATGCCCCACGAAGCGCTCCTGCTCGGACTCCGTCAACGCGGCCGCGATGCTCTCGCGCGCCGTCGGCGCCAACGGATTGGGCGCGCTGTCGAGCAGCGCCTCGATGCTGATCGCGCGCATGTGCGCGCCGGCCTCGACGTCGAGATGGCACTCCATGTGGATGCGCCCGAACCCGGCCGCCTCCGTGAGCTCGACGAGGTCGCGGTCGTCGAAGTCGAGCATCGCCGCGCTCGCCGGCTCCGACAGCCCGCGGTAGCTCGCCTTGACCTTGTCGGCGAGATCGCTCACCGCGCTGACGTCATAGCCCCAGAAGCGGTCGCCGGGCTCGGGATACATCAGCGAGTTGATCGGTTCGAACAGCGAGATCCGCCCGCCGGGGCGCAGCACGCGCTCCATCGCCGCCAGCGCTAGCGCCTTCTCCGTGACGTAGATGAGGACCGACCGCGTCGTGACGACGTCGACCGTGGCCGCGGGGATCTCCGCGAGGTCCTCGGCGCGCGTCGAGATGAACTGCGCGCGATCGAGCAGGCCGCGCTCGGACACCGCGGCGTGCACGTGCCCGAGGAGCGCGTCGGAGATGTCCGAGAAGATCACCGTGCCCTGCGGCCCGACGCGGTCCAGCGCCTCGAGGCCGATCAGGCCGTCGCCCGTGCCGACGTCGAGCAGCGTCGCACCGTCGAGCGGCTCGGCGTGGGCGAGCACGCGCTCGCGCACGGGGGCGAGGCGGTCGAGGATCGCCGAGCGCTGACGCTCGTCGCCGGCGTCGCGACGCTCGAGCAGCCAGCGCGACCAGCGGTCGGGCTCCAGCGCCACTTACTTGAGCTTGAAGGCCTTGATCCGGTCGGCGTAGTCGTCGGCGTCGCGGGCGTAGACGCCGTAGGCGAGTGCCTGGACCATGCTGAGCAGCGCGGTGTGCGAGCGCACGTAGGCCGGGCTGTTGGAGGAGTAGTACAGCCGGATCTGGGCGAGCTTGGCGACCTCGGACAGGGTCGCGTCGGTGATCGCCATCGTGCGCGCCTTGCGGTGGCGCGCGAGCTTCATCGCCCGCACCACCAGAGGATGTGGCCGGCCGGCGGACAGCCCGATGACGAGCGTCTCGTCGTCGATCCGGCTCAGCCGCCCGAGCGCCTCCTGCGACGGGCTGGCGACGATCTCCGCGCGCAGGTCGAGCAGCATCAGCAGGTGGCGCAGGTAGGACGCGAAGAACGCCATCTGATCGGTGCCGGCGACGAGCAGCCGCGGCGTCGTGGCGATGGCCTCGACGGCCGCCTCGATCTGACTACGCGACACCTTGCGCGCCGTGTCCTCGACGTTGACGTGGTCGGCCGCGAGCATCGTCTCGAACTCGTTCTGGTCCAGCGAGAACAGCGGCGCGACGGAGCCGGGCCCGGTGATCACGGGGGCCGTTGCATGGCGCCGGCGGTACTCCTCGCGGGCGGACTGCTGCAGCTCGGGAT
>DASZDB010000102.1:0-2131 GCA_035942495.1 Solirubrobacteraceae bacterium | reverse complement strand
GATCCCGCCGTCGTTGCCGTTGAGGCCGATGAGCTCGATCATCATCGTGTCGCGCCCGTTCATCATCGACAGGTACGCCGGCGACGCCTTCACGAAGCGCAGCGCGATCGGCGAGCTCTGGTAGACGTGCCCGATCTCGCGGCGCTCGCGCGCGACGCGGAAGATCGTCTCCACCGCTTCGATGTGGCGACCGTCGATCGGGACGCCGATCTCGCACGAGTACGCCGGCAGGACGTTGGCGTTGCCGATGTTGAAGACCTTGTAGCTCACCTCGTCGTAGCGCTTCTTGACGAGCGCGCGCAGCGCCATGAGCAGGAACCTCGGCGCGAGGCTCGGCCGGATGTCGAGCAGGACGTTGATGACGTGCGGGGTGAACGGAAACTGCGCCGCCAGCTCGACGAAGACGTTGCGCGTGCGGATCGACCACGGCCGGTTGCGCGACTCGTCGATCTCGTCGCGCGTCGTGACGAGGCACGGGTAGGCGGAGCCGTCGTCGTAGGGGCTGACGGCGAGCTCGTAGTGCTCGCTGCTGGCGAGGATCGCGCCGTCCAGCAGGTCGGCCTTGACCTTCGCCCACGGGTGCAGCTCGCGCACCTCGCGCATGCAGAAGCGGTCGCGGACCTCGATCATCGCGGTGCAGATGACGCCCATGCAGCCCATTCCGACGCAGACGGCGTCGAACACGCGGTCGTCCTGCACGAGCGTCCGCGCGGCGCCGTGGTGCGCCTCGAAGGCGGCGCGGTCGGTGGGGCCGTCCGTCGGCTCGATGCGCTGGACGCTGCCGTCGCCGACGACGACGTCGAGTGACCGCAGCGCGTCGTTGAGCGGGCCGAACTCGATCCCCGAGCCGTGCGTCGACGTGGCGGTGACGCCCGCGATCGTCTGGTGGTCGTAGCCGCCCATGTTCGTCAGACCCATGCCGTTGGCGTCGAGCCAGGCGTTGAGCTCCTTGATCCGCGTGCCGCCCTCGGCGCGCACGAGCCGGCGGCCGGTGTCCGTCCATTCGCGGCGCACGAAGTCCGGCTCCGGCGCGGGCACGCGCGCGAGGCCGTCCGGGCGCAGCAGAAAGCCCTCCGTCAGCGCGACATCCGACCAGGAGTGCCCGGAGCCGACGGCGCGCACGTTGACGCCGGACTCGCGGGCCAGGCGCACGATCGCCTGGACGTCGGCGATCGACTGCGGGCGGTAGATGCGCAGCGGGTCGATGCGCTCGTTGCCGAGGTGGTTCTTCCAGGTCTTGCGGGTCTCGAACTCCATCAGCCGTCGACCGCGCGGCCGCGCTCGGCCAGCAGCTGCTCGATCCCCCGCTCGGCCAGCGCGGCGATCGTCTTTGACGGGTTGACGCCGATCGCGGTCGGCACGATCGACCCGTCCAGCACGTACAGGCCGTCGTAGCCGTAGACCTTGCCGCCGTCGTCGACGACACCGGCGGCGGGGTCGTCGGACATCGGGCAGCCACCGAGCGGATGGACCGTGACGTAGTTGCCCAGCGGTCCCGCGTCGAGCGCGAAGAACGCCGTGGCGCCCGCCGCCTGGCACAGGTCGGCGACGGTCTCGCGCATGCGGTGAAACAGGCCCGCGCTGGCGGCGCGGTCGAAGCGGATGTCGAAGCGCCTGAAGAGCGGCGTCAGCCGCATCCGGCCGTCGGCGGCGTCGCGGCCGATGCACAGGAAGATCAGCGAATCGCCGATCGGCTTGCGGCGCTTGACGCGCATGTCGCCGGGCGCCAACGGACGGTCCGACAACCCGATCCGCGACGCGACGTTCTTCGCGCCCACGCGGATGCGGCCCAGCCCGGTCAGCAGCCGGACGCCGCGCAGGACCTCGAGCACGTCGTCGAAGCTCGTCGGCAGGCCGCCGTCGGCGATCATCAGCCCGCGCTCGTCCATCTCGTCGATCCGGCTCGTCATCACCGGGCCGAGCTCCGTCCGCGCGCCCACGACGCCGTCGGCGGTGGGGTCGAACGCGAGCGCGAGGGCGTCGCCGTTGCCGCTGTAGCGCGAGCCCAGCGCGGGCGACAGCCGCGACAGGCGGCGGCGGTTGCGCAGCAGCAGCCGCGTCGAGCCGACGGTGCCGGCGGCCAGCACGACGAGCGGCGCGCGGACCTCGCCCTTCGTCTTGTACTGCAGGT
>DASZDB010000101.1:0-2232 GCA_035942495.1 Solirubrobacteraceae bacterium | reverse complement strand
GGCACGAGCTTCAGCGGTGCCTCGACGTCGCCGAGCGTCTTCTTCATCCCGAGCGCGACGAGCACGATGCCGGCGACCATCGGCAGGTGCAGGATCGAGTACGAGTCGCGCGCGATCTCGTTCTGCTCGCGGCCGGGCGCGGCATCCGCCAGCCGGCGCTCGGCGACGAGGGCGACGACGTCGAAGTACAGCCACCACAGCGCCGCCGCCACCGCGGTCCCGACGATCGCCGCCGCCACCACCCCGCCGTCGACACCGTGCTCGGCGCCCACGCCGACCGCCACGATCGACTCGCCCAGCGCGATGATCACGATCAGCCCGTGGCGCTCGGCGAAGTGGTGCGGCTTGAGCTGCCACCCCTCCGCCCCGAAGAAGTAGGGCCCGGCGATGTCGAGCCCGAGCGCGAGCGCCCACAGCGCGCCCTGCAGCGTGCCGTCGGCGAAGGAGGCGCCGACGAGCAGCCCGCTGGCGATCGCCGTCGAGATCGCCAGGCCGATGACCGACTGGCGCAGATTGGGCTGATCGCGGCTGGCGAGCATGAACAGCGCGATGTGCGCGAGCCGCACGACCGCGTACGCGCACGCGAGGATCAGCGCGGTGTCGCCGAAGGCCTCGGGCACACAGAGACCGACGATCAGCAACGCCGCCATCGCGGCGAAGATCACGAGCCGGACGGCGTCCTCCTCGGGATCGACGACGCTCGTCAGCCAGGCGTAGCCGACCCACGACCACCACAGCACGCCGAGCACGAGCAGCCCCTTGGCCAGGCCCGACCACGTCGGATCGTCGGCCATGAGCGCGGTGCACTGCGTGAACGCGAGCACGAAGACGAGGTCGAAGAAGAGCTCGAGCGGCGTGACCGTCTCCACCTCGCGCAGCGCCGTCGACAGGCGGCGCGGGCGCGCTGTGGTCGTCTCTGTGCTCATGGGCGCAGATGGTGCCAGCTTGGTCCAGCGCACTACATTCGTCGCGTGACTCGCCGCAACAGCACGCCGGACATGGGCCGCCTGCTCGTCTCGTGCCCCGACCGGCCGGGGATCGTCGCCGCCGTATCGCGCTTTCTCTTCGACCACGGCGCGAACATCGCCCAGTCCGGCCAGTACTCGACGCACCCGACCGACGGCCGCTTCTTCCTGCGCGTCGTCTTTCATCGCGCCGGCCTGCAGGCGATGCGCGACGAGCTCGAGCAGCGCTTCGCCGCCGACGTGGGCCGGCCCTTCGGCATGGAGTGGACGTTCACCGACCCGGGCGTGCCCAAGCGCGCCGCGATCATGGTCAGCCGTTACGACCACTGCCTGCTGGACCTGCTCTGGCGCGCGCGCCGCGACGAGCTCGACCTCGACGTCGTGCTCGTGATCTCAAACCACGCCGACCTGGCGGGCGACGTGCGCTCGTTCGGCGTGCCGTTCGTCCACATCCCGATCACCCGCGAGACGAAGGCCCCGGCCGAGCGGCGCCAGGTCGAGCTGCTGGCGGGCAACGTCGACCTGATCGTGCTCGCGCGCTACATGCAGGTCCTGTCGGCCGAGTTCCTCGCTGCGGTGGCGGTGCCGGTCATCAACATCCACCACTCGTTCCTGCCGTCCTTTGCCGGCGCCGGTCCCCACGCCCGCGCCCACGACCGCGGCGTCAAGCTCATCGGGGCCACCGCGCACTACGCGACGAAGGACCTCGACGAGGGCCCGATCATCGAGCAGGACGTCGTCCGCGTCACGCACCACGACAGCGCCGAGGAGCTCGAGCGCCGCGGCGCCGACGTCGAGCGCACCGTGCTCGCCCGCGCCGTGCAGTGGCACTGCGAGGATCGCGTGGTGCGCGACGGCGAGCGCACCGTCGTCTTCTACCGCGTGGGTCAGCGTTCGGACAGCGAAGACGCGTTCAGCAGCGTGAGGGCGTCAAAGCCGACGAAGGCCGCCCCGAGCGGCTCGCCGGCGGTCAGCATGCGAACCCAGAAGTCGTCCGCGGCATCGGCGCGCACGAGGGCGAGGTAGCGCCGCTGGCTCTCGCGCAGGATCGCGACGACGTTCCGATCCCCGTCGGCGCTGTCGATCGCGCCGACCGGCAGCTTGCCTGGCCGGCCCGCCGCGGTGAGCAGCCGCGTGGCGCGCGGTCCGACCATCCCGACGATCGCCAACGAGGCGCGGATGTCGCGGCACGGCAAGCTCCTGTCGCGCCCGTAGACGGTCGCAGCCTCGGACCTCACCGCGCCGTGCGGGCCGACGAGCAGGGTGT
>DASZDB010000100.1:0-6839 GCA_035942495.1 Solirubrobacteraceae bacterium | reverse complement strand
CGCAGCCCGGCGTCCGCGACGGCGGCGGCGTAGCGGGCGAAGTCCCGCGGCGTCGCGTGCGGCGCGCGCTGTGCGTAGGAGCTGGCCAGCTCGCCGAGCCGGGCGAGGTTGACGAGCCGCTCGACGACGTCGGCCTGAGCGGAGAAGACCTGTTGGCGGCGCAGGCCGAGACGATCGACGAGGCGATGGACGAACAGGTCCGGGCGGGCGCTGTCCAGCGAGGCCGACGCCTCGCGGTACAGGCGCAGGAAGGCGTGGATGTGCTCGCGCGCCTCGGGCGGAAGCTGCGGCGACTCGGTCGCCGCGCGCAGCGCCGAGACCATGTCGAGCTTGCGCCTGCGCGCGATCTGTACGCAGCGCGCGATGTCGACCGAGCGCAGGGCGACGGGCGGGCGCGCGAGCGCGCGGACGACCGCGCCCGCGTCCGTCGGATCGGCGAGCAGGCGCAGCCAGGCGAGCACGTCGCGGACCTCCGCCTGCGCGAAGAAGTCGCCCTCGCCGACCGCGCGCAGCGCGATCGCGCGCTCCTCGAAGGCGAGCGCGAGCTGGCGTCCCTCGTCGCGCAGCGAGCGCACGATGACCCCGATGCGCTCCGCCGTGACGCCACCGCGGACGAGCCGCTCGACCTCGGCCGCGACCGCCTGCGCCTGGGCGCGCTCGTCGGCGGCGCGCCAGAATCGGACGATCCCGCCCGGGGCGCCCTTCAGCGGCGTGGCCAGCCGGTCAGCGATCGGCTCCACCGCTGCGAGCGCGGCGTCGAGCACCCGCTGCGGACAGCGCTGCGACACCTCCAGCCGGACGACGGCGACCTGTGGATGGGCCTGCTCGAAGTCGCGCACGTTCTTCGTCGCCGCCGCGCGCATGCGGTGCGCCGCGCCGTCGTCGTCGGCACAGACCGTGAGCCGCTCGTGCTCCGTGCCGAGCAGCTCGACGAGCAGCGCCGCGGCGAAGCCGAGGTCGGCGTACTCGTCGACGAGCACGTGGCGGTAGCGCTCGGCGACCCGCGTGCGCACGTGCGGGCGCTCGCGCAGCAGCGTGACCGCGCGCAGCACGAGCTCGCCGGCGTCGAGCGCTCCGACCTCGGCGAGCAGCCGGTCGTGGTCGAGGTACAGACGGGCGAACTCGACCTCGCGTGCCGCCCGCGCGCGCTCGGCGTCGTCGTCCTCCGGCAGCGCCTGCGCCCACGCTGCGTAGTCGGCGGCCGTCACGAGCCCGTCCTTCAGGCGGTCGATGCGGTCGATGACCTCGACCAGCAGGACGGCGGGCCGGCCGCCGATGTCATGGCGGCGCAGGTGCAGGTCATCCATCCGGTCCAGCAGCAGGGCGAGCCGGTCGGCGCGCGTGACCGGCGCGAAGAACGGGTCGACGCCCGCCTCGGCGGTCTCCTCACGCAGCAGGCGGGTGCACAGCTCGCGCACCGTGTGGATCGCGAGCTCCTCATAGGCCCGGTCCAGTGTGTCCTCGACCGCGCGCCGCAGCGCCGACGCGCCGGCCGCCGAGGGCGTGAGCACGAGGATCGACTCGGGCGCGGTGTGCTCGTGCTCGACGAGCCACGCGAAGCGCCGGGCGAGGACGGTCGTCTTGCCAGTGCCCGCGCCGCCGAGCACGAGCAGCGGCCCGCCGGCGTGCGTGACCGCGCGCGTCTGATCCGGGGTCAGCTCGTCTGGGGTCAGCTCGTTCAGCTCCGGCACCTGCCTAGTATGCCGTCGATGTCATCGCCCCCCGATGCCGCGAGCCCCGACTGGCTCGCGGCCTGTCGGCGGGCCGTGGAGGGGCTGCGCGCGGTCTTCGCCGAGCACCCGACGAGCGTGGAGCGCATCGTCGAGACCGGGGACACCGGCGAGGGCGGCGACCAGACGCTCGTCATCGACAGCGAAGCGGAGGACGCGGTCTTCGCCGAGCTCGACGCGCTGCGTGCCGGGGGTGCGCGCTTCACCGCGATCAGCGAGGAGCGCGGCGTCGTCGAGTACGGCGGCGGCGACGTGCGCGTGGTCATCGACCCGCTCGACGGGTCGCTGAACGCCAAGCGCGGCATGACGCACTTCGCGCTGTCGATCGCGGTCGCCGACGGGCCGACCATGGCCGACGTCCACTTCGGCTTCGTCTACGACTTCGGCCCGCGCGAGGAGTGGTACGCGCACCGCGGCGAAGGCGCCTGGCTGAACGGCCGGCGGATCGAATCGCCGCCCGACGAGCGGCGCGACTGCGACGGGCGCCTGGAGATCGTGACCTTCGAGTCTGCCGACCCGCGCCTGCTGGCGCCGAAGATCGAGGCGCTCAGCGAGCTCGTCAACCGCCTGCGCGCGCTGGGCTCGATCGCGATCTCGGTGTGCCAGCTCGCGCCGACGCGCGTCGACGGGATGTTCACGCTGCGATCGACGCGTTCGGTGGACGTCGCGGCCGCCCAGCTGATCGTGCGCGAGACTGGCGCCGTCGTCGCGTTCCCCGGCTTCGACGATCCGCTCGGCGCCCCGCTGGACATCGAGGCGCACTCGCGTGTCGTCGCCGCGCGCACGCCGGAGTCGCTCGCGCAGCTCATCGCCGCGCTGGGGTAGTCATCGGACGCGCCCGCGCGCCCCCGTGCGCTGCGACGCGCGACCGCTGCTCGAGATGTACTTCTGCCGGACCGACGACCGCGCGCCGCCGTGCCGGCACTTGTGGACGACATGCGTGCTGTTCTGCCGGCGATCTCGAGCGCCTTCATCGATCCGGCAGTTGCGCATCTGCGGCCTGCGTGTGCTCGACAGGCCAGACGAGCGGCTGTACTTCGCGCCGCGGCTTCCCGCGGGAACCGGGGCCCTGTCCGCCTCGCGGTCGCGGTTCGCCATGATGGATGGGTGCTCGATCGTGCTCTCACCCAGCGAATCGCGAATGCCGTGGCGCGCGCGAACGTGTCCGGCCGCGGGGCCGGCGACGTCGCGCCGCTCGGTCCCCTGCCCGGCGACCTGACGGCGATCTGCGCCGACGCCGAGGCCCGTGTCGTCCACTACACCGGGCTGCGGCCGGCGGCGCCGCTGCCCGCTCCCGAGGCGGTGCAGCGGCCCGCTTGGATCGCGGCGAACGTCCGCTCGATGGGCGCGATGCTCGACCCCCTCGGCGACAAGCTCGCGGGCGGCGGGCTGCTCGGCGGCGCGACGCGGTCGGCGGCCGGCGCGCTGCTGTCCGTCGAGGCCGGGGCGCTGACGGGCTACCTCTCGCAGCGCGTGCTCGGCCAGTACGAGTTCGCGCTTGTCGATCCCGACGCCACCGCCCGCCTGCTCTTCGTCGCGCCGAACATCTCCCTGGCCGCAGTCCGTCTCGACGCCGATGCCGAGCAGCTGCTGACGTGGATCGCCTTCCACGAGGTCCCCCACGCCGTCCAGTTCGCCGGCGTGCCGTGGCTACGGCCGTACCTCGCGAGCCTGCTGCACGAGCTGCTCGCGTCGCTCGACGTAAAGGTGGACCCGCGCGCCCTGCTGAAGCTCCCGTCGCTCGACGACGCCAAGGGGCTGCTCGAGGCGGTGCGCAAGGACGGGCTCGTCGGCGCGCTCGCGTCCGGCAACCGGCGGGAGCTGCTCGATCGCCTCCAAGGGGTCATGGGCGTCATCGAAGGTCATGCCGAGCACGTGATGGACGTCGTCGGCGCCGCCGCGCTGCCGTCGCTGGACCAGCTGCGCACGGCGCTGGACCGCCGCCGCCAAGAGCGCTCGCCGCTGCTCGCGCTGCTCGAGCGGCTCATCGGCCTCGAGGCCAAGCTGCGCCAGTACGAGGACGGAAAGCGCTTCTGCGACGCGGTCGCCGACACCGCCGGCGCGGCCGCGCTACACCACGTGTTCGACGGGCCCGAGCAGCTGCCGACCGCGGCCGAGCTGCAGGACCCGGATGCCTGGATGCGGCGCACGGGGGCCTTGGCCGCCGCCTGAGCGGGTCCTGCGCCGCTACCGCTTCATTTCACGCGCCTGTACTTGAGGTGGGCGACGCCGGACGCCCCGACGGCTCGGACCTGCTCGAGCTGCACCTCCGCGCCGCGGAGGTTGGCGAAGAGGCGAGCACCGTCGCCCAGCACCAGCGGAACGACGTGGAGCTCGAGTTCGTCCAGCAGTCCCGCCGCCAGGTACTGCTGCACGACCTGGGCGCCGCCCCAAAGCTTGACGTCGTTGCCGCCGGCGGCCTCCCTGGCTTGTTCGAGCGCGGACTCGATTCCGTCGGTGACGAAGTGAAACGTGGTCCCTCCCTCCATCACCACCGGATCACGCGGATGATGGGTGACGATGAACACGGGGTGGTGGTAGGGAGGGTCGTCGCCCCACCAACCCGTCCACTGCTCGTCGCCCCACGCGCCACCGCCGATCGGGCCGAACATGTTCCGACCCATCACGCTGGCCCCGACGTTCTCGAGCGACTCCTCGAACACCCGTGTGCTCTCGTTCACCTCGCCGCCCTGCTTTGCGTGGGATTGGCGCCAGGCGGCCAGCGGAACCACCCAATCGTGGAGCCGCTCGCCGCCCTCGCCGAGCGGGTTCTCCTCGCTCTGGTTCGGGCCGGCGACGAAACCGTCCAACGAGATCGAGATATGACACCTGAGCTTGGTCATCGCGCCTCCTCAGTAGCGGCCGCTGCTGTGGCCGCAGGTTCTTTCTCAATGCCCTACTGACCCGTCCGCACCGGAAGACTCATCGCCGCTGCCCCACCAGCGCGCCGAACCCCGACCACGGGCCGGCGCGGGGCCGCCTCACCAAACTGCGCGCAGCTGAATTGCTCGGCGCGCACTCGACGTGCTGCCTCGAGGTACGCCCACCGATCCGAGGCGCTGGCGGGGTCGGATGAGCCGGGTGCGTCGACGACGCACACGCGCCCAAACACATGTTCGTGCACGCGTGCTACACTTCTCGAACACAAGCTTAGAACTAATCTCCTTAGCCCTCATCAGGAGGCAGACATGGCCGAGACCACAACCAAGACTCGGAGCCAGACCAGCCGCGAGACCGCTGCCGTGAAGGCGGCCGCCACGCGCAAGACGAACGCCACGAAGCGCTCGACCGCCGCCAAGAAGGCGGCCGGCACGCGTGCCGCCAACCGCGGCGCCGCCGCTCGCAGCACGACGGCGCGCAAGGCGAAGGCCACCGCTGCCCGCGGTCGGACGAACGCCGCGAAGACGGCCGCCGACGCGAAGAACGAGATCCAGAGCCCGCTCTCCCGCGCGACGGACATCGCGGAGAAGGTCGTGCTCGTGCCGGTCGGCGCCGCGCTCATCGCCCGCGACGAGGTCGTCGCGACGTTCGCGGACCTGCGCTCCTCCTACGGCACGCGCACGAAGGCCCGGCAGGAACTGCGCCGCTTCGAGCGCCGCGGCTCGAGCGCCGTCAAGGGCATCGAGCGCGACGCGAAGAAGACGCGGACCCGCGTCGAGCGCGAGCTGCGCCAGCGTCGCAGCCGCCTCGAGAAGGAGCTGCGCCGCGTCGACCAGGAGCTCAAAGGCGTGACGGAGCCGGTCAAGAAGAACGTCGAGCTCGCGGGCGCGCGCATCGAGAACGCCTACACGACCGGTCGCACCGCCGCGACGAAGGCCTCGACCTCGGCCCAGGAGCGCATCGCCGCGCGCATCTAGAACTTCCCCCACAGATCGCAGTACCGCGGGGGCGTCTCTCTCCCCTCCCGCCCCCGCTCCTCCCCCAGCTGACGCCGCGCCCACCTTCCGGGGCGCGGCGTCGGTGGTTAACCCGACACCGTTGGCACCGACGGCGGGAGCCGAGCGAGGCGGTTTCCTAGACTGGATGGCAATGCCGACCCAAGACGAGATCCGCGGCGCCCTGACCCGCGTCATCGACCCGGAGTTGCGCCGCTCGATCGTCGAGCTTGGCATGGTCCGCGCCGTCGACATCGCGCAGGGCGGCGACGTCCACGTCACGGTGTCGCTGACCACCGCCGGGTGCCCGATTCGCAACAGCTTCACGGAGGCGGTGACGCGCGAGGTCGGGACGATCGCCGGCGTCGGCAACGTCACGGTGGCCTTCGACGTCCTCTCCGACAACGAGAAGGCGGCGCTGCAGAAGACGCTGGGCCGCGCCTCCCTGCCCGCCGGTGCGCTGGCCGAAGTCAACCACGTCCTGTGCGTCGGCTCGGGCAAGGGCGGCGTCGGCAAGTCGACGCTGACCTCGAACCTCGCTGCCGCGCTGACGCTCGACGGCAAGTCCGTCGGCATCCTCGACGCCGACGTCTGGGGCTACTCGATCCCGCGCATGTTCGGCCTCGGCGGCGAGCGCCCGCCGGTCTCGCCGGAGCGCAAGATCCTCCCGATGCAGGCCCACGGCGTGAAGGTCATGTCGATCGGCTTCTTCGTCGAGGAGGACGCCGCGGTCGTCTGGCGCGGGCCGATGCTGCACCAGGCGCTGACGCAGTTCCTCGAGGACGTCGCCTGGGGCGAGCTCGACTACCTGCTCGTCGACCTGCCGCCCGGCACCGGCGACGTCTCGATGACGCTGGCGCAGCTGCTGCCGCAGGCGCAGTTCATCATCGTCACGACGCCGCAGCCGACCGCCCAGAAGGTGGCCCGCCGCGCGGCGCAGATGGCCGGCAAGGTCTCGCTCGAGATCGCCGGGATCGTCGAGAACATGGCGGGGTTCACGACCCCGTCCGGCGAGCGCTTCCAGATCTTCGGCGAGGGCGGTGGCCAGGCCTTGGCCGACGAGCTCGACGTCCCGCTGCTGGGCAAGGTGCCTTTGACGATGCCGTTGCGCACGCAGGCCGACGACGGCACGCCGCTTGTCTTCACCGATCCCGACGACCCGGCGGCCCAGGCGATCCGCCACGCGGCCCGCGGGATCGTCGCACTGGCCCCGCTCGAGCTGCCGGTGTTGCAG
>DASZDB010000099.1:0-3764 GCA_035942495.1 Solirubrobacteraceae bacterium | reverse complement strand
GCTCTGGAGCGGGGCCGCTGATCTCCCGCACCACGGGCGTGGCGAACACGTGCGACGTCGCGCTCGCGCGCGGATCGCGGTACGTGGGGGGCGCGACTTCGCGGGAAGCCGCTGGCGGTGAGGCGCTGTGTGTGGCGAGGGAGTTGAGCATGTGAGCAGACTCCCTCGCCCGCGGTTTCGCGGCATCGGGGTGCGCCCCTGGATCGAACCCTGATCTTTGCGATTGATCTGCACGCACCCCTACGGACGCGGCGGGCACGCAGGCAGGGGTGTGAGAGCATGAGGGGGTCCGGTTGCAGCGAACTCTGTCTGTCGTCGACGGGGTCTCGACGAGATGAAGAGGTGGATGTGCCCGCGATGTCGCGGCCCGGCCCACAGGACGACGCTCACGCGATCGAGCGTCCGTCGCGCTGCGGATCCCTCCCGGCGCGATGGCTGCTGGTCGTGGCGGCGAGCGCCGCGATGATCCTCGCGACCGTGCCCGCACCGGCGGCCGCCGGGCGTCCCGACCCGCCCACCTGGGCTGACGAGTTCGCGGGCAGCGCGCTGGACCTCAACCGGTGGATTCACCGCGCGAGCGGGACGCGCCACCAGGCCACCCTCACGCCGGAGGCGGTCACGGTCGCAGACGACGTGCTGACGCTGAGGACCTACACCGAGTCCGGCAAGCACTACTCGGGCATGATCGCCTCGTTGAGCGAGGCGGCCGGCCTCGAGCAGGCGTTCGGCTACTTCGAAGCGCGGATGAAGTTCGACAGCGCTCCGGGGCAGTGGTCGGCGTTCTGGCTGCAGTCGCGGACGATCGGGACGCCGATCGACGATCCCGAGGAGGCGGGCGTCGAGATGGACGTCGTCGAGCACCGGGTGCGATGCGTGACGGCGCCGGCGGCGGCGCAACCGTGCGAGGACCGCGCCCAGTCCGCGCTCGTGTGGAACGGCTACGGCGACCAGATGCAGTCCGCGGTCCAGCTCAGCGATCCGCTGCCGGGACTGAGCAACGGCACGTGGCACACGTGGGCGCTGAACTGGACGCCGACCACGCTGACGTTCCTGTACGACGACCGCGCGATCTGGTCGCGTACGAGCCCGATCTCGCAGCGCAGCCAGTACATGATCCTGAGCTCAGAGGTGTGGGAGCAGTTCGCCGGGCCGATCCCGCCGGCCGGCTTCGGCTCGCGCGCGGAGAGCACCACGGCTGTCCAGGTCGACTATGTGCGTGCGTGGCGCACGCCCGCCAGCGCGCCGCAGAGCACGAGCGCCCCGGCCGTGACCGGTAGCGCCACGGTGGGAGGTGTCCTCGCCTGCTCCAGCGGGACGTGGTCGGGAACGCCGACACCCACACTGGAGATCCAGTGGCTCAGCGACGGAGCCGCTCTGGCCGGCGCAGCGGCGTCGACGTACACCGTTCAGCCCGTCGACCGCGGTCATGAGCTGTCGTGCCGTGTCACGGCTACGAGCGTCGGCGGCGTCGTGACCGCGCAGAGCAACACGATCGCGATCCCCGCGCCGCCGGTCGCGCCGCTGCGGGTGCTCGAGGCGCTCGCGCCGCCGCCGCCTCCTCCTCCGGCGTCACCACCGCCCGGGCCGGCGCCGGACATCCGGCCGCCGGGTGCCGCCCTGTCGGGAGCGACGTCGCAGCAACTCGGCACGACCGTGTCCGTCAGGGTCGCCTGTCGCGACGAGCCCTGCCGCGTGTCCGTGAACGGCACGATCCGCGTCCCAAGGGTCGGGCGGGCGAGGGCCAGGACCTACAGGCCGACCGGGTTCGCCCTGATCGGCGGGGGTGCGAGCGCGACGGTGCGGCTGAGGCTGTCGCGGGCCTCGCGCGCGACGATCCGGCGAGCGCTGCGATCGCGCAGGCGCGTCAACGTCGTGCTGCGCGTGCGTGTCGTCGACAGCGCCGGCAACGCACGCACGCTGAACCGCACGGTCACGTTGAAGCTGCCTCGGCGGCGGCGGTAGGCCGCGGTTTCACCATGTCGCTGCGAACGCGAGCGGTTCTGGAGCCGGACGGCTGACCTCGCGCACGATGGGCGTGCTGAAGACGTGGGCCGTCGTGGCGACCCCCTGCTCGCGGGACGGCGCAGGCGCGAAGTCGCGCAGGGCCGCAGGTGTCGGGATCGAGTATGTGGAGTGTGTGGAGAGTGAGTTGAACATGCCCCTTAGACCGGTGGGGCAACTCCCGCTCATCGGTCGCGGCGCTCAGAACAGCGACTCCTGCGCCGCGGGCCGCGTGGCTGCCGCGCGCGCGGCGTCGTCCTCGGCCGCCCGCTCCCCCTGGCGTCCCCGAAACCGTCGCGGCCACGTCTGCTCCGGCTCGCGCCGCACGAGCGACGCGAGGCGGTTTCGCTCGTGCAGCGGCGCGTAGGCGCCGCGCGCGTAGAGCTGCTCGTAGAGCTCGACGAGATCGGGCCGGTTGGAGCGCAGCCAGTCGAAGAACAGCCCCTTCACGTCGCCGCGCAGGTGCAGCGCGATCCCGCCGATCCCGGTCGCACCGGCAGCGGCGACCGCGTCGAGCAGCGGCTCGATCTGCTCGGGCGCGTCGTTGATGCCGGGCATGAGCGGCGCGATCAGCACGCCGCAGGAAATGCCCGCCCGGTTGAGCTCGGCGACCGCCTCCAGCCGCGCCTTCGGGTGGGGCGTGTGCGGCTCGGTCGCCCGCCAGGCCTTCGGGTCGAGCGTCGGGATCGAGAGGTTCGCGTGGATGTCGGTCACAGCCGCGATCTCCTGCATGAGCTCGATGTCGCGCAGCAGCAGCGGCGACTTCGTGAGGATCGAGCACGGGTTGCGCGCGTCGCGCAGCGCCTCCCAGATGCCGGGCATGAGCTTGTAGCGCGACTCGACCCACTGGTAGGGGTCGGTGTTCGTCCCCATCGCCACGTGCTCGCCCTTCCACGACGGCTTGGCCAGCTCCGCCCGCACCACCTCCGGCGCGTTGACCTTCACGACGATCTCGCGCTCGAAGTCACGGCCGGCGTCGAAGTCGAGGTACGTGTGGGTCGGGCGGGCGAAGCAGTTGTGGCTGACGACGCCGTTGGCGATGAAGTCGCCGGTGCCGGTGGTGATGTCGTACAGGCGCATCGCCGTGCCGAGCGGCTCGATCGACACGACGGCGGTACGCGCGTCGGACTTCAGCGCCACGCCGTCGATGTCGAGCTTGCGCCGGATGGCGGGATCGACGAGGTGAAAGAAGCGCAGGCGCTCGCGCAGCCCACCGGTCAGACGCACGGTGCGGCAACCATTCGCCGCGGGCCTCTCGAGAACCGTCAGCAAGCCGAAGCTCGCCATACACGCGACGATCCAGCGCAGGATCGTCTCGTCGCCGTTGCCGATGCGGATGACCCCGTTGCCGGAGCCCTCGGCATCGAAGATCCCCGCGAGAAAGCCGCGGCGCCACTCATCGCTCGGATCGAGCGGCCACCGGATGAGCGCCCGCACCCGATCACACTGCGACCGCGACTGCGTCCGGATCGCGCGCGCGGGCCTCGTACGGTCCGAGCCGGCGTGGAACGCGGACGACGTGGCGTACACGCCGTGGGCGGCGAGGTAGCCGTCCGCGCGCTGGAGCGCCTCCTCGTCGCACAGCGCGAGCCTGATGCGGTGCGCGACGTCTGGCGACTTCCGCGACGCACCGTCATAGGTGTCCGCCGCGAGGTTGCCGCCGCCCCGGACGATGCCGCACAGGTAGCCGCGCTCGTAGTCGTCGTCGCGACGCGGGCCGTCCGCGAACCGGCCGGTGCCCAGCAGCGAGTTGCCCAGCGTCA
>DASZDB010000098.1:0-6325 GCA_035942495.1 Solirubrobacteraceae bacterium | reverse complement strand
CGAGCTCGCGCTTGGCCTTCTCGTTCGAGGCGCCTCTCACCTCGGTCATCATGACGGTCGCCGCCTCACCGGCCAGGACCCGGCCGAGCCAGCGCGGCACGCGCCGCGGCGGCCTGGCCTCCAGCGCGCGGGCCAGCTCCGCGATCCAGTCGCGCGCGGCGGCGGGATCGTCGTCGACGACGTTGTAGATGCCGCGCCTGCCGCGCTCGATCGCCAGCACGGTCGCCGCCGCGGCGTCGTCGACGTGGACGAAGGACCAGATCCCGCCGCCGTCTCCGACGACCGGGAACTGGCGCTTGCGGACCGCCACGGTGTGCGGAGCAGCGGGGTCGGCGCTGAGGCTGGTGCCCGGCCCGTAGAACCCGCCGTAGCGCAGCACGACGCCCTCGAGCCAGCTCGCGCCGATCACGGCCTCCTCGAGGTGGCGGATGGCGTCCAGCGCGCGGCGCAGCTGCTTGGGCGGGTCGGGATCGTACGGAGCGTCCTCGGCCTTGACGGGCGCGCCGGTGCGTTCCGCAGGCCAGCCCGCGTAGCTCTGCGCCACGAAGCGTCGCGCGCCGACCGCGCGGCCGGCGGCGAGCAGATGGTCGGTGCCCTCCGTACGCAGCCGGTTCGTCGTCTCGAAGAACCGGTCGAAGTGACGCATGTCGAACTTGCCCGACAGCGCCGTGAGCTGGTGCACGATCACCTCCGGCTCGGCGGACGCGACGGCTTGGGCGACCGCGTCGGCGTCGAGCGCGTCGGCCACGACCGGGGTCGCGCCGAGGCTGCGCAGCAGGTCCTGCTTCGATGCGCTCCTCGTCATCCCGACCACCTCGTGGCCGCGCGCGACGAGTTGCGGCACGAGCGCTCTCCCGAGCACGCCGGTGGCGCCGGCTACGAATACCTTCATGACTGCTCCTTTCGTCTCATCTGCCCACCTAGACGAGATCGGGGCGCCGCCTGTGACAGTGCCGCCGCGCTGCCGGGGCAATCGGGCCTTGACGAGATCCGCGCCGCGTGCGCGGCGGCGGGGACGTCGGCCAGCGGGCGGCGGAATCGAAATCGTTCAGGACGTGCAGCGGGGTTCCGGGGAGGCCCAGGGACAACGCGATGAGGTTGTGCATGGTGTTGCGGCTCCTTGCGTCGAGGGTTTGAGGTGCAGGCCGCAGCCTCCGGACGCATCGATGTCGCGAAGGATTCGACGCCGTTCGAATCGTCGGTGGTCGTGGTGATCGAGCGGGGGTAGCGTTCGACCGACGTGATCCGCTTCGTCTTCTCGGTGGAGGACCTTGCCCGTACGCGGTTTGCCATCTCGCCGATGTGGGAGGCGATCCGCTCGCTCGTGGCCCTGCAGGACCCGTCGAGCGCCGCGCTTCACCTGCCGTGGCTGCGGACGCTAAGCGGCCGCCTGGGCGGCCTGGCGCTGGAGCCGGTCGTCGCCCTCATCCCGTCGCGCGGCTACATGCCCGACTTCCTGACGCCGCCTCCCGACGGCCCGCTCGGCCGCATCGCCGACGACCTCGATGCGCTGCGTCGCACGCCCGTCAGGCAGATCCGCCACGACATCGAGCTGTTCGGCGCCCAGCACCGGCGGTCGCGCATCTCGGATGCGTGGCTCGAGCATCCGCGCCGCGAGGTGCGCCGGCTCGCCGACGCCATCGAGGGGTTCTGGAACCGCGCGATCGAGCCCGCCTGGCCGCGGATCCAGGCCTTCCTCGACGCCGACATCGCCCACCGCGCTCGCCGCCTCGCGCAGGGCGGGCCGGCTGCGCTGTTCGCCGACCTGCATCCCGGCGTCGCCTGGGGCGCCGACCACCTCGACGTCGTCAGCGACCGCGACGCGACGGTCGAGCTCGACGGCCGCGGCCTGGTCCTCCTGCCGTCGGCGTTTCAGTGGGCGCGTCCGGCGACGATCGAGCTCGCGCCCTGGCAGCCGACCCTCATCTATCCGGCCCGCGGCATCGCCACCGTCTGGGACGAGGGCAGCGACGCCGGCGACGGCCTCGTGCGCCTCCTCGGCGCCACGCGCGCCGCGATCCTCGCCGCCCTCGCCGCGCCGCGCTCGACGGCCGACGTCGCACGGCTGCTGTCGATCAGCCCCGCCGGCGCCTCACACCACCTCACGACGCTGCGCGACGCGGGGCTGGCCACCGCGCGCCGCGAGGGCCGGACGGTCCTGTACGTCCGGACTACGATCGGCGACGCGCTGGCCCGTCGCTGACGCGCGTGACCGCCGGCTACCGCCCGGCGACGAGCGTGTTGTGGAAGGCCGCGATCCGGTGGTCGTCGCCGTCGCGGACGACGACGATGCTGGCCAGCGACTCGGACTCCCCCGCCAGCGGCCCCGCCGGGACGCTCAGGCGGCCGCGGACGTGCGCGAGGATCACGCGGTCGTCGAGCTCGCGCGCGTCGACCAGCGTGTACCGAAGCGTGCTGCCCGCGTAGATCGTGTCGAAGATCTGCTGGTGGCCGGCGGCGATCGCCGCGCCGGAATGCAGCTCGCCGCGGATCGTGACGAAGTCGGCGTCGGATGCGAACGGCGCGCCGAAGGCCGCGCCGTCGGCCGCGTTCCAGGCGTCCTGCAAGTGCTGCATCAGGCTTCGGGCGACGGTCCTGGGGTGGGTGTTCACTGCGGCGTTGCGCATGGTTCGTGCTCCTGTGTTCGAGCGGTTGACGTCCATCGCCGCAAGCGTCGGCCAGACGCGCGGATGCCGCGAACGATTCGACAAGGATCGAATGCTCCGGCCGATCAGCGCAGCCGCGCGAGATCCTGCTCGACGCTCAGCACCGGCGCGAAGAGGTCGCCGTGGCGCTCGATTCGCTCCAGGACGCCGCCCATCTCGAACCTCAGTGCTGCGCCATCGCCGGCCGCGACGGACGCCTCGACCTCCTGCCACGTCACGGGCGTCGAGACCGTCGGCCGCTCCTTTGCGCGCACGGAGTAGGCGCAGACCATCGACTTGTGCTCGGTGTTCTGCCCCCAGTCGACGAGCACCCGGCCGCGGCGCTCGGCGCGCGCCATCCGCGAGATCACCCGATCGGGCGACTCGGCCTCGAGCGTCTGCGCGATCGCCTTCGCCACCGGCTTCGTCTGCGCGTAGGTCACGTCGGCGTTGAGCGGCACGTAGACCTGCAGGCCCTTCGAGCCCGACGTCTTGACGAATCCGCACAGGCCGACGCCGTCGAGCAGCGCGCGCAGGCGCAGCGCGACCTCGCCGCAGGCGAGCACGTCGACGCCCTCGCCGGGATCGAGATCGAAGGCGAGCGCGGTCGGGCGGTCCATCGCGTGGCGCGTGTGCAGCGACGTGTGCAGCTCGATCGAGCCGATGTTGACCGCCCACAGCAGCGACGCGAGCTCGTTGACCACGCAGAAGTCGATCGTCGCTCCTTTCGCCTCGCTCCAGACCGGCGCGACCGGCATCCAGGGCGGGCGGTGCTCGGGGCAGCCCTTCTGCCAGAAGCGCGGTCCCTCGACGCCCTCCGGGTAGCGGTGCATGTGCAGCTGGCGCTCGCGCAGGTGCGCCAGCATCGTGTCGCCGACGCGGACGTAGTAGTCGAGCAGCTCGCCCTTCGTCACCCCCGCCCGGGGGAACACGACACGGTCGAGCTTGCCGATCTTCAGCTGACGCCCGCCCACCTCGATCATGCCGGCGCTCGTGACGGCCATGCGCCGTGAAATCCCCGCATAGCCGCGTCCTCACACCGGCGATCGGGCGCTCGCGCGGGCCCCGCAACGGGTACGCACGCGATGGCGTCAAGACGAACGAAAGGAGCGCCATGCCACCCGCAGGCGTCAAGAAGGGCACCAAGCGCGCCCGCCAGTACGAGCACATCAAGGACAGCCAGCTCGACCAGGGCAAGTCCGAGAGCCGGGCCGAGGAGATCGCCGCGCGCACGGTCAACAAGGAGAAGGCCCGCTCCGGCGAGTCCAGGACCGCCTCGAAGAGCTCGACGAGCGACATGTCCTCGAGCAAGCGCGGCGGGCAGCGCTCGGGCACGAACCGCGAGAAGGGCCGTACCCGCGACCAGCTCTACAACGAGGCCAAGAAGCTCAACATCGAAGGGCGTTCGAGCATGAACAAGGACCAGCTCAAGCGCGCGGTGGACCGCAAGAAGAAGTAGCTGCGCGTCACTATGCAGTGGCCCCGTGCACCTGCTCGTCTTCCATGGCTACCTGCTCCGCGGCACGGGGTCCAACGTCTACAACGCGCGGCTCGTGCCGGCGCTCGTGCGCGCGGGCCACACCGTGGACCTGCTCGCGCAGGATGCGCAGGCCCGTGAGCTCGACTGGGTGGACGCGGTCGGCGAGCTCGCGGCCGACGGCGCCGCCACGCGCGTGGAGGTGCTGCGCGAGCCCATCGGGGTGACGGTCTGGCAACCGGACATCGGCGGGCTGCTGCCCGTCTACGTCAAGGATCGCTACCCCGGCTTCACGGTCAAGACGTTCGTTGAGTGCTCCGACGCCGAGGTCGAGGCCTACGTCGTTGCCAACGCGCGGGCGATCGCCGCCGTCGCCGCGCGACGGCGACCCGACCTGGCCCTGGTCAACCACCTCGTCATGGGACCGGTGGCTGCTGCGCGCGGCCTGCCGCCCGACCTGCCCTACGCGGTGAAGGTGCATGGGTCCGATCTCGAATATGCGGTCGCCCTCGCCCCCGACCGGTTCGTGAGTGCAGCGCAGGAGGGCATCGCGCGCGCCGCGACGCTGCTCGTCGGCTCCGGCCACACCGCGCGGCGGATGTTCGAGCTGCTCGACGATGAAGGCCTGGCGCAGCGAACGCGCCTCGGTCCGCCGGGGGTCGACACGCAGACCTTCCGGCCACGCGAGCTCGCCGAGGCCCAAGCCGAGGTGCGCACGATCGCAGAGCGGCTGCTCGCGGCGCCGGCCCGAGCCGATGACGGCGGGACGTTCGCGCGCGACGAGCACGCCGTCGGGCGCGCCCTGCTCGGGCTCGACCTGGCAGCCGGGCCGCACGTCGCCTATGTCGGCAAGCTGCTGCGCAACAAGGGCGTCGACCTGCTCGCCGCGGCATGGCCGCTCGTGCTCGCGTCGCGGCCGGACGCGAAGCTCGTGGTCGTGGGCTTCGGCGCCTTCGGCGAGGCCTTCGACGCGCTCGTGGCGGCCCTCGGCGCCGGCGACCTCGCGGCGGTGCGCGACCTGTGCCGGGAGCACGACCTGCGTCATCTCGCGGCCTTCCTCGATGCCGGCGGCGCGGACGCGGCATATCTCGCCGCCGCGCACGGGATGGGCGACGGCGTCACCCGGACCGGGCGCCTGGAGCACCACGAGCTCGCCCCGCTGTTGTCGGCCTGCACCGCGCAGGTGGTGCCGAGCACGTTTCCCGAGGCGTTCGGGATGGTCGCCGCTGAGGCCGCGGCCGCGGGCGTGCTGCCGATCGTCGCCGCCCACTCGGGCCTCGACGAGGTGGCGGCGACACTCGCTCCCGGCCTCGCGCCCGAGATCCGCGAGCTGCTGCGCTTCGCTGTGGGTCCGCAGGCCGTGGGCGACATCGCTGACCGGCTCGTCACGTGGCTGGCCACCGAGCCGGCGCAGCAGGACGCGGTGCGGGCGTCGCTCGTCGCCACCGCGCGGCGGCTGTTCGGATGGGATGGCGTCGCTGCCGGAGTGATCGCCGCCGCGCAGGGACGTCACGCCGAGCTTGCGCCGCTTCCCGTCAGAGAATCAGGACCGGGGTGCCGATCGGCAGCCGCGGCCACAGGCGGCTGATCGCAGCGTTCGGCACGCGGACGCAGCCGTGCGAGGGCGCCCCGGGGATGAGGCCGGGCTGGTTCGTGCCGTGGATGCCGATCACGCCACCGCCCGGCCAGTCGCTGAGCGTCGAGTAGGCGCCCGTGCCGAACGCGTACGGACCGTACGCAGGGTTGCCCGCCAGGTTGCGCAGCCGGCTGCGGATCCAGAAGGTGCCGCGGGGGGTCGGCGTCGCGGCAGTGCCGACGCCGACCGCCGACGACCAGACGCGCCGGCCCGCGCGGTACAGCGTCGCGCGACGGGTGGCGCGGTTGACGCGCAGCATCGTGCGAACCGCCTTGAGCTTGCCGAGCTCGCCGCGGACGACCCAGCCGGTCCGCCCGTTGGGGCGTTGGGGCAGGCGGATGTGCAGCCAGGTCCGTCCCTTCCCGTCCACGTGGCTCTCGAGCACCGGGTAGACCTCGTACGGGCCGTCCTCGGTGAGGTAGCGCAGACGCCCGACGCGGCGCGTGTCGTGGCGGGGATGCGCGCGCACGATGGCGCGGGAGACCGCGCCGGCGTAGCGGCTCAGGCGCCGTTCGTCGGAGAGCCGCTCGTCGCCGAGCGGGCCGCGGAGATCCGCGGGCCGCACGG
>DASZDB010000097.1:0-17946 GCA_035942495.1 Solirubrobacteraceae bacterium | reverse complement strand
CGAGCGTCTGGAAGCGGTCGCCGTAGAAGGTCCAGAAGCGCTCGGGGTCCGCGCGCCACGCGTCGATGTGCGCGACCTCCATCGGGTCGACGTTCTCCCAGAGGCCCGTGCCCGGCGTGCGGAAGTCCGGGATCCCGGAGGGAACCGAGATCCCGGCGCCGGTCAGCGCGACGACGGATCCGGCGCCGCGGATGAGCCGCGCCAGCGCCTCCGCGTCGGAGTGTCGGGCGGCGGCTACCGCCCGCTCCACTGCGGCGAACGCTTGCCGAGGAACGCGGCGATCCCCTCGCGCGCGTCGGCGCTGACGAAGACTTCGCCGAAGGCCTTCTTCTCGGCGGCGATGCCCTCGTCGAGGTCGGCATCGCCCGCCGTGGTCCGCTTGATCGCTGCGACCGCCAGCGGCGCCTGGCCGCCGAGCTTGCGCGCCCAGGCGCGCGTGACGTCGTGCAGCTCGTGGTCGGGCACGACCCGGTTGACCAGGCCGATCTCGTAGGCCTCCTCGGCCGCGATCGGGTCGCCGGTCAGGTTGAGCTCCAGCGCGCGCGCCGTCCCGACGAGCCGCGGTAGCCGCTGGGTGCCGCCGAAGCCCGGGATGATCCCGAGGTTGACCTCTGGCTGGCCGAAGCTCGCCGACTGCGCCGCGATCCGCACGTCGCAGCCCATCGCCAGCTCGCAGCCGCCGCCGTACGCCACCGCGTTGACCGCGGCGATCGTGATCGTCGCCGAGGACTCCATCCGCCGCAGCAGCGCGTGCATGTCGTCAAGCAGCTTCGCGCCCGTCTCGCCGTCAAGCTTCGTGAACGCCTTGATGTCGGCGCCCGCGCACCACAGCATCGGGTTGGCCGACGCGATGATCAGCGCTCGGATCGACGCGTCGGCGTCGACGTGCTCCCAGATCCGCGCAAGCTCCTCGATCACCTGCGGCGCCAGCGAGTTCGCCGGCGGACGGTCCAGCCAGGCGATCGCATAGCCGTCGCGCGTCTCGAGCGAGACGGCCTCGCCCTGTTCGAAGCCGTCGTCGGGCTGCTTGTACGCGAAGAAGCCCTGGCCGGACTGCGCGCCCAGCCGGCCCTGCGCGACGAGCCGGCGCAGGATCAGCGGCGGCGCGAACTGCTCGCCCCACTCGTCCGCCGCGCGCTCGAGCTGCTCGAGCACGACGTCGAGACCGGTCTGGTCGGCGCGCGCGAACGGCGGCGGGATCAGGCCCGCGCCCGCCATCATGCCGAGGTCGACGTCGCGGACGGTAGCCATCGCGTCCTCGAGCACGAGGCAGGCCTCGACGAACGCCTTGAGGACGAAGCGCTGCGTGAGCTCCTCGTGGTCGAACTCGGTGTTGCCCGGAGAGCGAGGTTCACCATTCTCGTAGAAGCCCTTGCCGGTCTTCGCGCCGAGCTCCCCGGCGGCGACGAGCTGCTCCATGCCCTTGTGGACGTAGAAGGACTGAGATCCATAGGACTCCTGCAGGTATCTGGCGACGTGCAGCACCGTGTCGAGGCCGAGCAGGTCGGTGAGAAAGAACGGGCCCATCGGGGCGACGCGCGACGCCGAGACGGCGTCGTCGATCGCCTTGACCGACAGGCCGTTGGCCTCCTGGAAGCGCCAGACCTCGCTGATCGCCGAGTTGAGGATCCGGTTGACGACGAAGCCGGGCTCCTCACCGCAGGCGATCGGCATCTTGCGGATCGTCTGCGCGAACGTCGCGGCCGTCTGCATCGTCTCGGCCGACGTGTCGGCGCCCTCGACGATCTCGACGAGGCGCATGAACGACGCCGGGTAGAAGAAATGGAAGCCGACGACCTTCTCCGGACGCGACGTCGCGTCGGCCATCTCGCTGATCGACAGCGACGAGGTGTTCGAGGCGAGGATCGCGTGACCGGGCGTCAGCGCGTCGAGCTCGGCGAACACCGCCTGCTTGATCGCCATCCGTTCGGGCACGGCCTCGATGACGAAGTCGACGTCGCCGAAGCCCTCGTACTCCGTCGTGCCGTGGATGCGTCCGAGGATCTCCGCCGCCTGCGCGTCGGCCTGCTCCTGCGTGATCTTCTGCTTGTTGACGAGGTTGGCGAGCTGGCCGGCGGTGACCTCCTCGGCCTTCTTCAGTCCGAGCTCGACGAACTCCTGCTTGACGTCCTTCAGCACCACCGGGATGCCGGCGGACGCGATCACCTGGGCGATCTCGCCGCCCATCGTGCCGGCTCCGACGACAGCGGCCTTGAACACGAACATGCTTGTCAGGACTCCTTCTCGTTGCGGGGACGCGGCCGGGGCCGCTGAGGTTCAGATCGCAGGGCGCGGTCGGACTCGAGCTCGACCGCGAAGCGCCGAAGCGTGCGGCGCAGCGCGTCGCCCAGCGAGCGACGCACGAAGAGCAGATCGGTCAGGCGCCCGCCGATGCCCGGCTGCTTGAGCGCGTAGTCGAGTTCGAGCGAGATCTCGCAGCCGCCGTCGTAGGCGCTGAAGCGCGCGCGCTGCGTGCCGCGCAGCTGCGGATCCTCGACACGCACGAGATGGGTCAGGCCGGGCTCGAAGTCCGTCACGTGCTCGACGACGCGGCCGCGGCCGTTGCGCAGCGAGTCCCACACGATCCGCGCGCCTGCCGCTGGCCAGTCGCCCTCGCGGCGCGCGAGCGTCCCGAAGCCGTCGACGAACGCCGGCCAGCGCTCGAGGTCCAGCCACAGCGCCTGGGCCTCGTCGACGGACGCGCCGGGCAGCGACTGCCGCGCCACGACCGTGCCCACGGCGCTCAGTCCACCAGTTCGTTCCGGATCAGGTCGACCGCCGCGGCGAGCTCGTCCAGGCGCGGCGCGATCTCCGCCGCCAGCCGGTCGCGCTCGGCGCTGCCGGGGTCCGTCAGCCGGTAGAAGCGCCGCGAGCGGCGCTCGGGATGCTCCCACTCGCCCGCGACGAGGCCCTCGGCCTCCAGCGCGCGCAGCAGCGGGTACATCGTGTTCGGGTTGACGGCGACCAGACCGCCGGTCAGCGAGCCGACGCGCTCCATGAGCTGGTTGCCGTAGGACGGTCCCGAGCCGAGCAGGTGCAGGACGAGCAGCCGCAGCAGCCCGGTCTTGCGCAGCCCCGCCAGCAGCGGATCGCTTGACCCCGGCCCGCCCTCCCCCCGGCGCGCGGCCTCGTTCTTCGCCCCCGCGGCCGCGCGGACGTCGCTGTTGGCCGCCGCGTCTGCGACCGCAGCCTCCGTCGAGGGATGGCGAGAAGCCATCGGTCCAGTATGCCCTGCGAATCGGCATCAGCGGGTTGGTCGCGAGGGACGACGGCGGACGGCCCGTACGGCCGCCCGCGCAGTGAGCGGCAAGTTCGATCAGGCGGTCGCGGTGGCCGGCTCTTCGATGCGCCGCGGCAACAGCGTCTCGCGCGCGATGACGAGCCGCTGGATCTGCGACGTGCCCTCGTAGAGCTGCATGATCTTCGCGTCGCGCATGAGCTTCTCGACGGGGTAGTCCTTGATGAAGCCGTAGCCGCCGTAGACCTGCACGGCGTCGGTCGCGATCTCCATCGCCGAGTCGGCGGCGAAGCGCTTGGCGTGCGAGGACTCGAGCGTGTTGCGCTTGCCCTGGTCGAGCAGGACGGCGCTGTTCCAGGCCGCCAGGCGCGAGAGGTGCACCTTCGTCGCCATGTCGGCGATGATGAACTGGATCGCCTGGTGCATCGCGATCGGCACGCCGAACTGGACACGCTCCTTGGAGTACGTGGTGGCGAACTCGAAGGCGGCGCGGGCGATGCCGGTCGCCATCGCGGCGACGCCGGGACGCGTGCGGTCGAGGACCATCATCGCCAGCTTGAAGCCCTTGTTCTCCTCGCCGAGCAGGTAGCGCGCGTCGACCTCGGTGCCGTTGAAGGTGATGGTCGCGGTGTTCGACGCCCGCTGGCCCATCTTGTCCTCCTTCTTGTCCACGATGACCGTGGCGTCCTTGCGGACCAGGAAGGCGGAGATGCCACGGTGGCCGGCCTCCGGGTCGGTCTTGGCGTAGACGACGAACCAGTCCGCGTAGCTGCCGTTGGTGATGAAGCACTTTGAGCCGTTGAGGACGTACTTGTCGCCCTGGCGCACCGCGCGGGTGCGCATGCCGGACACGTCGGAGCCCGCGTCGGGCTCGGTGAGGCAGAAGGAGGCGAGCTTCGGCTCCGCGACGAGCTCCTCGGCGAACTCGCGCTTGACGTCCTCCGAGCCGCCGA
Source organism: Solirubrobacteraceae bacterium (assembly GCA_035942495.1). Classification (GTDB taxonomy): domain Bacteria; phylum Actinomycetota; class Thermoleophilia; order Solirubrobacterales; family Solirubrobacteraceae; genus CADCVQ01. The sequence goes on along the minus strand of DASZDB010000097.1, from coordinate 13,755 downwards.
GCATGACCGGTGCGGCGGCGAGGCCGTTGGCGCCGAGCGACGTCTGCACGCCCGAGCAGCCCCACGACAGCTCCTCCTCGATGATGCAGCCGTCGAGGTAGTTCAGGCCGGCGCCGCCGTACTCCTCGGGCAGGTGGGTGTTCATGAGCCCGACCGCGTGCGCCTTGTCGATGATCGCCTGCGGCCACGCGCCGTCGCGATCGAGCTCCCAGGCGACTGGCCGGATCTCCTTCGCTGCGAAGTCGTGCGCCAGCTCGCGGAGGTTCTTCTGCTCGTCGGTCAGGCTGAAATCGACCATGGGGGCTCCTGAAGAGGGGGTCTGTACGACTAGATTGACTGGTCAGTCAACACGTACACGGAAGCGTAGCGGACGTCACACGCGCGCGTCGGGTATGGGCCTGGCAGCAGGTCGCAACCGGATGAAGGGAGACCCCGATGGACCCCCGCGACGAGCTGATCGCCCTCGAGACCGACGGCTGGCGCGCATTGTCGGCCGACGGCGCCACCGCGACGGAGTTCTACGGGCGCGTGCTCGACGAACCGATCGTGATGCTCCTCCCCGGCGGCATGCGCCTCACCGAACGCGACGCGATCCTGGGATCGATGGGCGGCGCTCCGTGGAGCTCGTTCGAGCTCGACGACCCGCAGGTCCTGTCGCTGGGTGCGGATGGGGCGGTGGTCGTGTACGGGGTCGTCGCCGTGCGAGCCGGAGCGGAGTACTCGGCGCTCGTCAGCAGCGCATATGTCCGGCGCGACGGCGACTGGCGGCTGGCGTTTCATCAGCAGACGCCGCGCTGAGATCATGACGTGATGGAGGACGCCTTCGGCACGATCGTGTGGGTCGTCGCGATCGTGGGCGCGATCGTGGCCGTGTTCACGCTTGTCGGGTCGGGGCGCAGCTACCGCGAGATCGGCGGCGGCGGGCTCGTGCGCGACCACGACGACGACGACGTCCGCGGCGCCGGCACCGGCGACACGGCCGCCGAGCGCGACGAGGAGATCCGTCAGATGCTCGGGGCACGCAACGCCCGCCGCGAGCGGCGAGGCGAGGCGCCGCTCGACGTGGATGCCGAGATGGCGGCGCTCGACCGGCCGCCGCCGGACGCCGTCGACAGCGGCCTGCGCGAGGAGATTCGCGCGCACGTGGTTGCTCGTAACGCGCGGCGGGTACGCGCCGGCCAGGATCCGCTGGACGTCGACGAGGAGATCGAGCGGCGGATCCGCGACCTGACCTGATAGAGATACGGCAATGGCCAATCCGCGACAGTTCGACTTCGAAGACATCGTCAATCGCCCGGGGACGTACTTCAATCCCCAGACCGAAGTGCTCGTCGTCATCGACGACTCCCCCGATGTCGACACGGAGATCTTCAACATGGAGAACTTCGAGGGCGCCGACTGGGTCCTGATCTCCGACGAGGTCCCGATCGACGGCGACGCCCGTGACGAGCTCATGCAGGCCTTCCAGGTCCGCCACGGCTCCGGTCTGGCCGGCGCGATCCACACCGACGAGGACATCGTCGACGACCACGAGAACGCCGAGCCCGAGGCCGACGAGCTCGAGGACGAGTAGCCCGCGTTGTAGTTACACGTCAGCGCGGCGGTGTGTGACGCGCCATCCGCATCGCGTCGATCACCGTTGGCTGATGTGAGCTCGCGCATCTGACAGCGGCTCGTGTGTCATGAATTGCGCACGCGCGCCAGGCCGGCGGCCCCAGCTCTCACCCGGTGCGGGCCGCGAGGCGCGCGGGCAGCCCGACGAATGCGCCGAACCGATCGGCGGCGGCGCGCAGCGCCGCGTCCTGGTGCGCCTCCAACGCAGCATCGAGCACGGCCTCGACCGTCACCTCGCGGGCCGCGAGGTGCCGCGTCCAGCCGCCGACCGTGACCCCGTCGACGACGATCGGCCGCGGCAGCAGGACATTCGAAGCGCGGCCGTCGGCGTGGACGTTGCGCAGGTCGCGGTGCGCGACGGTCAGCTCGTCGAACGTGCCGAGCAGGAACGCGCCGCTGTGAGTGGGCGCGGGCGTCGGAGCGGCGGCGGAGATCCAGAGCGTGCCGTCCGCCCCCTCCTCCCCCGAGAGCTCGGGCTCGAGCGCCGCGAGCCCCGCTCGCGCGTCGGCGAGCGTCAGCCCCGACCACCAGGCGAAGTCGCGCAGGGTGGCCGGGCCGTGGCTGGAGAAGTAGCGCCGGACGAGCTCGGCGACGTCCTCCTCGCGCGAGCGCTCGGGAGCGTCGGGCACGCGTCCGTCGAGCAGCAGGTAGGTGTGCTGCTTGCCGCGGCGCGGGCCGCTGGCGATCAGGCCGTCGAGTTCGACGTGCCCCAAGACGTGCGGGAGCCGCTGCCCGGTCGGATCGATCCCTGCGGCTTCGAGCGCGGTGCCGAGCTCGCGGCGCGTGCGCGGCTCACCGTCTGAGAGGACCGCGGCGAACACCCCGCGGCATCGCGCCAGCGTCACGTCGTCGAGGCCGAGCTCGCGCCGGCGACCCGCGTTCTTGGCCTGTACGCGCTCGCCGGTCAGCCGCAGCAGCCAGCGCAGGTCCGCCGCCGCGACGAAGTGCCACGTCGGGCGCATGACGTGCGTGCGCAGGATCTCGCCGCGGTCGCAGGCCGCCTCGACGTCGGCCGCGGTCTGGTCGACCACCCGCATTCCCAGCGACCACAACGCCTCCGCGTACTCCTGGGCCTGCACGCCACCGCTCCAGGCGACCGCTTCGGCGACCGTCGCAAACGGCGCGCCCCCCAGCCGCTGGGCTGCCATCCGGCGACGCACGACGGCCAGCGGGTCCAGCGCCGGGGGCGCCTCAGCCATCGAAGGGCGCCGCCGCCCGGATTGCCCCCAGCACGGCGTCGAGAGCCCGCGTCTGGGAACGCGGGCGCCACGCGAGGTGAAACGGCAGGCACAGCGCCGGCTGCAGCGCGACGAACGCCGACCCGGCCAGCTCGGCCGGAAACGCGCTGCGCGCGTAGATGACGACGCCGACGCCCTCGCGCACGGCGCGAACGCCGAGGTCGGGATATGGGTCCGCGGCCGTGCGCGGCTGAAGCCCGGCGGTCTCGAAGGCGGCCAGCACGCGGTCGGTGAACCCGCGCGACTCGGGGCCGCCCGCGACCAGGACCGTCTCGTCGGCGAGGTCGGCGAGCGTCAGGACCGGGCGCTCGGCGAGCGGATGGGCCGCGGGCAGGTGAACGATCGCCGGCTCGTCTCGCACGAGCTCGAGCTCGACGCCCGCGGGGACCTCGTCCGGAACGCAGAAGACGACCGCGAGGTCGAGGCGGCCGGCCGCGACGTCGCGCAACAGCGCACCGGTCGTGTCCTCGCTCGAATAGAGCATCACGGCGGGAGCAGCTGCGGCGGACGCCGCCAGCAGCGCCGGTCCGACCCCGTAGCGCGCCGTGGGCGACAGGCCGATGCGCAGCCGCGCGGCGGGAGCGCCGTCGCATCCCCGCACCGTGTCCGCGACGGTCGCCGCATGCTCGAGCAGCGCGGCGCCGCGCTCGAGCAGCTGCTCGCCCGCCTCCGTCAGCGCGAACCCCCGTCCCGAGCGCGCCAGGAGATCGACCCCGAGCTGCTGCTCGAGTTGCTTGACGGCTGCGCTCAGCGCCGGCTGCGAGAGATGCAGCCGCTCCGCGGCGCGCGTGACGTTGCCGGCCCGGGCGACCGCGACGAAGTAGTGCACGAGGCGCAGGTCCATGACCATCGGCGAAGCCTATGGTGGTCAAGCCAACGCGTCTTGGACGCCGCCTTCGCAACGGTGGAAGCTGCTCCCATGACCACCACGATCACCCGAGACGAGCTGCAGGCCGCGATGAACCGCGGCGAGGTCGTCGTCGTCGAGACGCTCGGCCCGCAGTACTACGAGGACGCCCATCTGCCGGGCGCCATCAACATCCCCCACACCGAGGTCGCCCGGCTCGCGCCGGAGATGCTGCCCGACAAGGACGCCGCGATCGTCACGTACTGCTCGAACCCCGCGTGCCGCAACTCCGAGGTCGTCGCGGCGCAGTTGCGCGCGCGCGGCTACACCGAGGTGCGCAAGTACGCCGGCGGCAAGGACGACTGGCGCGCGGCGGGGCTCCCGCTCGAGTCCGGGGCGGCTGTCGCCGGCTGACGCGACTCACCCGCGGGCGGGGCGGGGCGCCGCGCGGCGCCCCGCGAGGCGTCACAACTGGTGTGCCTCGTCGGCGTCCTCGCGGTCCGGGGGATGCTCGGCGGCACCGGCGTCCTCGCGCTCGGCGCGCCGCTGGGCCGCACCCTCCGGGTCGCGCTTGTCGCCATACAGCGACGCGGCGATGCCGATCGCGAACGCTGCCGCCACGATCACGAGGTTCAGCACCGGGCCGATCTTCACCCACTCCTCGACGAGCAGCTTGACCCCGATGAGGCCGAGGACAACCGCGATCGTCTCGTCGAGGTAGCGGAATCGGCGGATCAGCCCCTCGACGAGGACGAACAGCGCGCGCAGGCCCAGCAGCGCGAAGACGTTGCCCGCCCAGATGATCAGCGGGTCGCGCGTGATCGCGAACGCCGCCGGGATCGAGTCGACCGCGAACGCGATGTCGGCCGCGACGATCGCCGCGAGGCACAGGAAGATCGGGGTGACGTGGCGGCGGCCCTCGTGGCGGTGAAACCAGCGCCCACCGTGGAAGTCGTCGGTGACCGGGAAGACCTTGCGCACCCCGCGCACGACGAGGTTGCGGTCGGGGTCGACGTTCTCCCCCACGCCCTTCCAGATCCGGTAGGCGAGCGCGATCAGCAGCACGCCGAGCACGTACAGCACGGCGTGGAACTGCTCGATGAGCGCCGTACCGCCGAGGATCGCCAGGCCACGCAGCGCGAGCGCGGCCATGATCCCCCAGAACAGCAGCCGCGCACGGTGCGCATGCGGAATTCCGAAGTACGCGAACAGCAGGATGAACACGAACAGGTTGTCGAGCGACAGAGACCGCTCGATGAGGTAGACCGTGACGTAGTTGATGCCGTCCTCGCTGCCGCTGAGCGCGACGACGACGCCGGTGACGGCCAGGCCGAGCACGAGCCAGCCGATCGACCAGCGGACGCTCTCGGCGAACGTCGCGTCACGCCCGCGAGCGAAGAAGTGCAGGTCGAACCACAGCAGCGCGAGCAGCACGACGACCAGCCCGCCAAGCTCGTAGATGCCCATCAGATGCAGTTCGCCGGACGTTTCACGGGCAGATCACTAGGCGAAGAAGAAGACCACGCCGAGGACCGCGTACACGGCGAGCAGCTGCAGACCCTCGTACCACGTCGACTCACCGTCGTGGGTGACGTGGTTGGCGATCATGATCGCCAGGAACACCGCACCGAGCTCGAAGCCGTTGAAGACGAGCGCCATCGGGTTCGGGCCGATGACGAAGGACAACAGCACGAGCACAGGCGCGACGAACAGCGCGATCTGAGCGCTCGATCCGATCGAGATGTTGACCGCGAGGTCCATCTTGTCCTTCGCGGCGAAGTAGATCGCCACCCAGTGCTCAGCGGCGTTGCCGACGATCGCCACCACGATGAGGCCGACGAAGAACTCGCTGAGGCCGATCGTGTCCGACGCCTCGGAGATCGAGCTGACGAGGATCTCCGACATCACGCCGACCGCGATGCCGGCGCCGGCCAGCACAAGAACAGCGGTGCGGATCGACCACGGCTCGTCGAGGTGCTCCTCGGCCTCGGCGGTCGGGTTGAACAGCGCGCGGTGCGACCGCAGCGAGAAGACGAGCCCTGCGGCGTAGGAGCCCAGCAGGATGCAGGCGACGATCAGCGACATCGTCTCGAGGTCGGCACCGAAGTCCACGCGCTCCTCGCCGACCCGCGGCAAGCCGCCGCCCGAGACCAACTGGAACACCGTCGGCATGACGAGCGCCACGGCGGCGAGCAGCAGCATCGAGGACTGCACCGACGCGGCGGTCGGGTTGAACGTCTGCCGCGTGCGCTTCAGGCCGCCGACGAGCATCGCGGCGCCCATGACGAGCAGGATGTTGCCGAGGATCGAGCCGATGATCGACGCCTTCACGACCTCCTGCAGGCCGGCGTTCAGCGCAAAGATCGCGATGATCATCTCGGGCGCGTTGCCGAACGTCACGTTCAGCAGGCCGCCGATGCCCGGTCCGGAGCGATGCGCGAGCTCCTCGGTCGCGCGACCCATGAGCGCCGCGGTCGGGACGACGCCGGCCGCCGCGGCGCCGAAGATGATCGCGGCCTCGGCGTGGTTGAGCTCGAGGAGGATCGCGATCGGGATGAAAGGGACGAGCAGGTACGGCCAGCCCGACCCGGACAGCAGGAAGCGGCGCGCCCGGGCGACCGCGCCACCGCGCCGGGGCGGTGGCTCGTGCGCCGGCTCGTCAGCCACGCGCGGTGCTCAGATGGCGCAGATCGCGGTCGGGCTCGATGCCCCAGCGGCGGGCGACCGCGTCGAGGTCGGGCGTCAGCGTCCAGCGGTCGGGCCGCGGCTCGCCCTCGTGCTGCGGGTCGGCGCCCTTCAGCGACATGCTGCCCGTGTTGTCGCCGATCTCGCGGATCGTCGCGACCTCGGGCTCGTCGAGCACGATCTCGCGCGGGGTGGCGAGCAGCTCTTCGCGCTTGGCCTCGACCGTCCGAGCGTCGGGCCCCGGCTCCTGGATGAGCGTCGGCACGACGCAGGCGACGGGCTCGTGCGCGAGGCACCACTGCGCGGCGAGCTGCAGCAGCGTCAGCCCGTGGCGCTCGGCGATCGGCCGCAGCTGCTCGAGCTTCTGCACGCCGGCGTCGACCCAGCCCTCGGGCCGGAACGTGCGGTGGTCGCCGGCCGTGAACGCGTGGCCCGGCTTGACGTCGTCCCAGAACAGGCCGCCGTAGTCGATCACGCGGGTCAGGACCTTCACGTCGTGCTCGCGCGCGGCGCGCAGGCACAGCTCGGCCGGCCACGGCTCGAGCGGGTTGAGGATCACCATCGCCCAGTCGATCAGCTCGCCGAAGCGCTCGAGGCAGTCGATGATGTCCAGCGTGAAGCCGTTGGCCGGGCCCGGGGCGATGCCGAGGCGCCCGGCGAGGCCCTCGTCGCGGACGGCCCGCATCGCCTCCCAGACGGTCTCGCTCGTGTAGCCGGTGCGGTCAGGGTTGTGCAGCAGCAGCAGGTCGAAGGCATCGATGCCGAGCCGCTCGAGGCTGCGTTCGGTCGCCATGCGCACGTAGTCGGCGTAGTCGCTCCCCGTCCCGGCTCGCAGGCGCGGGTCGGTGAAGCGCGGGTAGCCCCTGGCGCCCTCGCGCTCGCCCTCGTAGAAGTCATGCCCGATGGCGCCGATGACGCAGACGGCGTCGCGGTCTGTCCCCGCGAGCGCACGGCCCAGCAGCCGGTCGGCCTCGCCCGCCCCGTAGGCGTCGGCCGTCAGCAGCGTGTCGAGGCCGCGGCCCGGCGTCAGCAGCGCTTCGAGGCGCGCCACGTCGATCGGCTCACCGAAATGCAGGTAGCGGCCGCCGCTCCAGGTGCCGATCGCGGTGTGGGAGGGCGTGCGCATGCGGGTCAAGGGTACGGGGGCGCCTGACTCGGCGGCCGACGGCGGCCTACCCGCTGGTGAAGGCGCTACTCGGCGAGCTCGGAGATGCAGCGCACGAGCGACGTCGTGTTGCCGTTCGCGCCCGTGATGCAGGCCAGGAACGGCGCCCCGGCGATCGACTGGCCCTTGCCGGTCAGGCCGTTGCCGATGCCGGTGAGAAAGTCGCCGATGCTGCCGCCGGTGAGCTCCGACAACGGGCGTGCGCCGTTCGGCGCTCTGACCGTGAGCTTCGTCTCGTTGACGTCCGTCAGCCGCAGGCGCAGGTTGATCTTGCCCGACTCGAGGCCGGCGATCGGCGTCTGGCCGGGCTCGAATGCGAAGTCGATCCGCACCGCGAGCTGGCGCAGGATCTTGTCCTCGGTGCCGGTCCAGATGTCGACCTTCGCGGTCTTGACGCCGTCGGAGATCTGCTTGCGGGTCTGCGGGCTGAGCAGCCCGCCGATGCCGCCGCCCGATCCGCCCGCCTTCGACAGCAGCCGGTCGATGTCCGCCAGCAGCGTCGCGACCTTGACGTTGCCGCTGATGCGCGTCGTGTCGACGCCGCCGATGCTCTCCTCGCCGCGCTCCTGCGCGCCGCTGATCCAGCGCAGCGGGTCGATCCCGAGCGCCTTCAGGCCCGGCTGCTTCTTGGCCTCCGCGTCGGCGATGCCCTCGCGCAGGGCGGCGACGAGCTCGCGGTCGACCTTGTAGTCGCGGCCGTCGAGGCGCACGAACGCCGCGCGTCCGGTCGACAGGGCGGTGCCGCGGAAGATCTCGCGGGCGAGCGTCGCCGCGAAGTCGACCTCGAAGTGCGGCAGCTGACCCTTGCCCGCCACCGTGAACGGCCCGTCGAGCGCGAGCTTGATCGGGCCGCCGAGCGCCAGCAGGCCCTTCGGATCGAGTTGGAAGGCGACGTTCAGGCGGCCGTTGTCGATCGCCGACGCGCCGCTGCCGAACGTCTGCTCGAGCAGCTGCCGCGGGCCGGCGGCCTCGTTCTCGTCGTCACCGCCGCAGGCGGCGAGCAGAGTCCCGCACAGCACGAGGCAGGCGACAGCTGCGAGGAGATGACGAAGCGAGCGGGTCACGGGGAAGCATTCTCCTGATCGGGCACGATCCCAGGATGACGCATCGGTGTGCAGGAACGATGGAGATCCTGCGTTGCGATGACGCGGGTGCGACAAGCAAGGGAAACTGCAGCGGGCACGAGGTGTTCAACCTAGCATCGCACCCGTGCGCCGAACCCCGATCGGCGGGCTCTTACCCGCGCTCCTGCTCGCGCTGGTCCTGGCTCCCTCCGCCTCCGCTTCGCCGCTGCTGACACTGCGCCCCGACGGGACGACGTTCACGCGCGACGATCGAACGCTGCCGGCCGCCCAGGGGCTGCTCGCCCCGGCGCGCGCCGTCGGGCGCTCGCGCACCGCGCCGGCGCCGCGCCTGTCCGCCCGCGCCGCGGCCGCCAGGCGAACGGTGCCCGGCGAGCTTGCGCGGATGCTCGCCGCCGGCGTCATCGACCAGGCCGTGCACGACGACCGGCGCGCGATCTACGGCGATGCGCTGCGGCTGCGCGGGAAGCTGTCGGGCGCCCGCCGCGCGGCGCTGGGAGCGGTGCTGCGCAACCTCGAGGACGTCGCTGCGAGCGGCGGGCTGACCGTGTCACGCCTGCCTGCGCTGTTCGAGACCGTGAGGCGCAACCGAGAATGGTGGTCGAAGGGGCCGCTGCTGCGACACGGCGCCCGCGTGAGCTTCTCGGGCAGCCGGATCGTCTGGCAGTTCTACGCCGGCGAGGGCCTGCAGATCCAGTGGCTGGGCACGTTCGGCAAGGCCAACGGCCTGTGGCAGGGCGGCTTTGACGCAGGGTTGCGCGCGCTGCTCGACGAGACGCTGGCGCTCGCGGCACAGCGCGCCGGCGGGATCGCCTGGGAGTACCTGTTCCGCTTCGACGGCGGCCGGCCCCCGTGGGTCAGCGGCCTCGCGCAGGGCACCGCGCTGCAGGCCTTCTCGCGCGCCGCCGCGCGCTTCGGCGAGCCACGGTACTTCGAGGCCGCACGCGCGGGCCTGGGGATCTTCCGCGTGGCGCCGCCCACCGGTGTGCGGGTGCCGACGCCGGTCGGCGCGCACTACCTCATCTACTCCTTCGCGCCGCGGCTGCGCGTGCTCAACGGCTTCACCCAGGCGCTCAACGGGCTGCACGACTTCGCCGTCCTCGCCAACGACGGCGAGGGCCACGCGCTGTTCGGCGCCGGTGAGGCGCAGCTGCGCGAAGAGCTCGCGCAGTACGACACCGGCGGCTGGTCGCGCTACGCGCTCGGCGGCCGCGATGCCGACGTGAGCTACCACACGCTGGCGCGCGACTTCCTGCGCAACCTGTGCGAGCGCCTGACCGACGACGCGGCACGCGTGACGCAGCCGCCCGTGCCGCCCGGCACGGCGGTGGGCGGCGTCGCGCCGGTGCCGGGCGCGGCGCCGGTGCCGGCGCCGCCGGCCGTGCTCGACCCGGGCCCCTACTGCGCGGCGGGCGAGCGCTGGACGCAGTACCTCACCCGCCCGCCCGTCGTGAAGCTCGTGTCACGGCGCGCGCGCGGCGGCAAGCCGGCCGTGCTGAAGATCTCGGTCTCCAAGCCGTCGAACGTGACCCTGCGGGTGCGCCGCGGCGCCCGCACCGTCATCGTGCTCGGCGGCAACCTCGGCAGCGGCGTACGCGCGCTGCGCTGGCCGCGGCCGCCGCGCGCGGCGGCGACCTACAAGGTGCTCCTGCACGCGCAGGACCTCACCGGCCGCAGGGCGACGGGCGAGGCCACGCTGAAGCTCCTCAAGGCGCGGCGCTCGTCGCGCTGACGCGCGTTGCGTCAGACGGCGGCGCGGATGCGGTCCGCGACGCCCTCGGGGTCTTCGGCGCTGACGCACAGCCACGCGAACTCGCTGTCGCGCAGGCGCACGACCAAGCCGCGCTTGCCGCGGTAGACGGCCGCGAAGCCCTTCTCCCCCTTGCGCTTGCGCCACGTGCCGAGCGCGATGACCCGGGGGATCCCGGTCCCCGGCGCGCGCTGGCCGCGCAGCTCGCCGAACGGCTTGTCGGTGACGGTCACCTCCTCGACGGCACGGAGCGGCACGCGGATGTCCCCGTGCATGCCGCCGAGCTTCTCGCGCCGCGAAAGCGCGAGCACCAGGTCATGGTTGTCGGTGAGGAGCGTCGCCATCCGCACAGGATCACAAACCGGCGGCGTCGCGTCCTCCCCGGCACGTCGAACACCGCGACCCGCGCTGGACGCTCCGGTCGCGCGCGTACAATCCGCGCCACGTGAGCACCCTCCCGAAGCGCCTGCGCACGGCCTACGCCGCGCTGGACCGCGATCAGCGCTTCGCCGCGGTCGCTGCGATCGGGCTGCTCGCCGCGATGTTCCTGCCGTGGTATGAGAAGAACGTCGTCATCGCGGGCTCCAAGAGCTTCGTCAGCGACTCGATCAGCGCGTTCGGCGCGGTCTCGTTCGTCGAGGCGGCGATCTTCCTCGTGGCCGCCGGCGTGATCGCGCTGCTGCTCGCGCGCGCCGACGAGCGGCCGTTTCACCTTCCGGGCGGCGACGGAACGGTCATCTTCGCGGCCGGCCTGTGGGCCACCGCGCTGATCTTCTACCGCGTCTTCGACCGGCCCGACGTCAGCGGCGAGGGCGGGACCGTGGGCATCCAGTGGGGCTTCTTCGTCGCGTTCGTGGCGGCGGGCGCGCTCGCGTTCGCCGGGCAGCGCATCCGCGTGGCGGGACGGCCCGAGCCGCCGCTGCCGGCCGCCGCTGAGCCGGACGCGCCGCCCCCGCCGCCCGCGCCCGACTCCGCGGAAGCACGGTCGCGCGCCCGGGCGCGCGCGCTCGTGCGCGACGACGTCCAGACCGCCGTGGTGCCACGCTCGGACGCGCAGACGGAGGTCGTCGCACGACGCGACCGCGCCGTCACCCGCGAGGACGCGCGCCGGCTGACGTTCGAGCCGCCGCCCGGCGAGGAGTTCGGCGAGGACGAAGAGCCGCTGCAGCCGGGCGAGATCCCGCGCTCACGCGACGAGGTTTAGGGGCCGCCGCCCAGCGGCCGGTGCGGTCGCGCTTCGCCACCTTCGGCGGTCGTGGCGCGCCGGGTGCGGATATCGCGCTCTGCGCGCCACAACCGCTCGCCCGAGGCAGAGGTGTGTCGGATAGGCCTCGCGGACCGAGGCCAGAACGACACGCCCCGGGCCAGCGCCGGGGTTTGCCGGGCGGTGCGGTCAGCCGTACGCCGAAACACGGGGTCGCCCCCTGGCCGGCGCCAGGCCGCGAGCCGAGACTGCACCGGCAACCAATCCCCAATGATCGGAGACCCATCATGAGCTCGCACCTTCACGCCATCCTCGCCCAGCATCACACGGCTGATCTGCTGCGGCGCTCTGAGCACCATCGGCGACATTCGCGCGCGCGGACGGCGCGCGTTAGCCGCGTCGGCGTCACGCGCCGCCGCGTCACAGCCCCGATGCGCTGAAATGACACGCGCCCGGCGTCAGCAGCCGCCGGGCGCGTCGCAGGGCCGCGGGTCCACCACGTCGTCCTGGTAGGCGATGTAGCCGCCCACGAGCAGCAGCGCGGTGGCGATGAAGAGGATCGCGATGCCGACGACGACCGTCCGCCGCGAGCCCGCGAGATGGCCGACGAGCCCGACGAGCACGCCGAAGCCGATCAGCAGCGCCACCGGCGTCGCGGACACGTCCGTCGCGCCGATGATCGTGGCGTACACAACTCGACTTCCTATCATCCGGCGATGGCCGCCGCCGCACCCGACTCCGTCGCCGCGTTCGGCACCGGGCTGCGCGACGTCGGCTACCTGGCGGGCGAGGCGACCGCGCTCGTGGCGTATCTGGCGACGAAGCTCGGCAAGCCGATCCTCGTCGAGGGACCCGCGGGCGTCGGCAAGACCGAGCTGGCCAAGGCGCTCGCGAAGGTGCTCGACCGCCGGCTCGTGCGGCTGCAGTGCTACGAGGGCCTCGACGAGGCCAAGGCGCTGTACGAGTGGAACTACCGCAAGCAGCTGCTGCGCATCCAGGCCGAGCGCCAGGACACCGCCTGGGAGGAGGTGCAGGACGACATCTTCGGCGAGGAGTTCCTGCTCTCGCGCCCGCTGATGGACGCGATCACCTCCGAGCTGCCGATCGTCATGCTCATCGACGAGATCGACAAGACCGATCAGGAGTTCGAGGCGATGCTGCTCGAGGTTCTCTCGGACTTTCAGATCTCGATCCCGGAGCTCGGGCGCGTCGAGGCGCGCTCGCACCCGGTCGTGCTGCTGACGTCGAACAACTCGCGGGAGCTGACCGAGGCGCTCAAGCGCCGCTGCCTGTATCTCTGGCTCGACTACCCCGACCTCGAGCACGAGCTCGCGATCGTGCGCCTGCATGTCCCCGATCTGAACGCGAATGTCGCGCGCAAGCTCGTCGAGGTGATCGGGATGGTGCGCGACCTCGATCTCAAGAAGCCGCCGTCGATCGCGGAGTCGATCGATTGGGCGCGCGCGCTGCTGCTGCTCGGTGCGCAGGACATCGACGCCGCGGTCTTCCGCGAGACGCTGTCGGTGATCGTCAAGCACCGCACGGACCTCGACATCGTGGCTGAGCGCGTCGGCATCCGGCTGGGGGCGAGCGCCGGCTTGCCCGGCGGCAGCGTGATCCCGAGCCCGTGAACGCCGGCGATGGCCACGCCTGACGGGCCAACCCGGGCGGTCCCCCCCGGCCTCGCCGCACGACTGGTGGAGTTCGGCGAAGAGCTACGCGCCGAAGGCGTCCACAGCGGGACGGCGGAACTGCTCGACGCCTTCGCGGTGCTGTCCGAGATCCCGTGGACCGAGCCGCAGGGCTTTCGCGAGGGGCTCGCCGCGACGCTCGCGAAGTCCCAGGAGGACCGCCGCATCTTCGACCTCGTCTTCGAGCGCTTCTTCTTTCGCGCCACCGAGGCCGCGGCGCTGCGCGAGGGCGTGCGCGAGCACGGCGCCGTTGCGCCCGGCGACCGCGAGGGCGAGGCGGAGGAAGCCGCGGGCGGCGAGCTCGATCTCGAGGAGCTGCGCCGCCAGATCGCCGCGGCGCTGCAGGAGGGCTCGGAGTCGCTGATGCGCGACCTCGCGCGACTGGCGATCGCGGCGTTCGGGCGCCAGGGCGCGGGGTCCGGCGTGATCGGCGTCGACGTGCAGCGCATCCGCCGCTCGCTCGGCCTGCGCGCCGAGCC
>DASZDB010000096.1:0-3885 GCA_035942495.1 Solirubrobacteraceae bacterium | reverse complement strand
GAGACGGCGACCGGCTGGGTCTACGACTCGGGCGACTACCACAAGGCCATGAAGCTGGCCATGGAGATGGCCGACTACGAGGGCCTGCGCAAGGAGCAGCAGGAGAAGCTCCAGCGTGGCGAGATGATGGGCATCGGCGTCTCCTTCTTCACCGAGGGCGTCGGCGCGGGTCCGCGTCGCCACATGGACATCCTCGGCCTGGCCATGAACGATGGCGCGGAGCTGCGCGTCCATCCGTCCGGCCGGGCTGTCGTGTCGCTCTCCGCTCAGACGCAGGGGCAGGGCCACGAGACGACGTTCGCTCAGATCGTCGCCGAGGAGCTCGGCATCTCCCCCAACGACATCATGGTTCGCCATGGCGATACGGACAAGACGCCGTACGGCCTGGGCACCTACGGAAGCCGGTCGACCCCGGTCTCCGGCGGCGCCGTCGCCGTCGTGTCGCGCAAGGTGCGCGACAAGGCTCGCCAGTTCGCGGCGCTCATGCTCGAGACGCGCGCCGAGGACCTGGCGTGGGAGAAGGGCCGCTGGTTCGTGCGAGGCGATCCGGAGCGCGGTGCGACGATCGAGTCGATCGCGGAGTACGCCTACAGCTCCACGAGTCTCCCCGAGGGGCTCGAGGGCGGTCTGGACGCCAACGCCGTGTACGACCCGCCGAACCTGACGTACCCCTTCGGGGCGTACATCTCGGTGGTGGACGTCGACCCGGGCACCGGCAAGGTCCACATGCGTCGCCTCGTCGCGGTCGATGACTGCGGCGTGCGGATCAACCCGATGGTCGTCGAGGGCCAGATCCACGGCGGACTCGTCGAGGGCATCGGCCAGGCGTTGATGGAGATCATCTCCTTCGACGACCAGGGCAACTGCCTGAACGCGTCCTTCATGGACTACCTCCTCCCGACGGCGCTCGAGTGCCCGGAGCACGGCTTCGAGCTCGGCGAGACGGTTACGCCGTGTCCGCACCACCCGATTGGCGCCAAGGGCGTCGGCGAGTCCCCCTGCGTGGGGTCGCCGCCGTGCATCGCCAACGCGGTGGTCGACGCCCTGTACCACGCCAAGGGCGTCACGCACATGGACATCCCGTGCTTCCCCGCCCGCGTGTGGGCGGCCATGAACGGGAACGCGCAGCCCCCGCAGTGAGAAATGACGCGCTGGCGCGGCGAGCTGAAGAGCTCGCCGCGCAGGGCGCGGCGTTTGCCACCGCGACCGTCGTCCGCGCCCAGCGCCCGACGAGCGCGCATGCAGGCGACGTCGCGCTGATCACGAGCGACGGCAACATCGAAGGCTTCGTCGGCGGCATCTGCGCCGAGCACAGCGTCCGGCTCTTTGCCTGGACCGCGATGAAGTCCGGTGAGCCGATCCTCCTTCGCATCCTCCCCACGGAGGAAGAGGTTGCGGTCCATCAGCAAGCAGACGAGGACGGCGCCGTCACGGTGCTCAACAGCTGCCTCTCCGGCGGCGCCATCGAGATCTTTCTAGAGCCCACCTTGCCGACTCCTCGCGTGAACATCGTGGGCTCCAAGCCGATCGCCGCGGCGTTCGAGCAGCTCGGGCCCCAGTTCGACCTGGACGTCGCCGCCGTCGGCGACAACCCGGCCGAGCTGCGCGAGGGGGACCTCGGCATCGTGGTGGCCGCTCACGGCAAGGGCGAGCTCGAAGCCCTGCGCGCCGGCCTGGATGCCGAGCTGCCGTACGTCGGGCTCGTCGCGAGCCCCAAGCGCGGTGCCGCGCTGCTCGAGGAGCTGCGCGAGGCCGGCGTCCCCGCCGAGCAGCTCGAGCGGGTCGACTACCCCGCCGGCATCGACATCGGCGCCCGCACCGCGCCCGAGGTGGCGCTGTCGATCCTCGCGCGCCTCATCGAGGTCCGTCACGGCGATACCTACAGCCCGCCGCTGCGCGCGCCCAGCGAGCAGGCGCCGCCGACCTTCGCCGTCGACCCGATCTGCGGCATGACGGTCACGATGGCCGAGGACACGCCGCATCTCGAGCACGACGGCGAGACGATCTGGTTCTGCCGCGAGGCCTGCAAGACCGAATATGCGGCGAGCCTGTCGGGCGAGCCCGCGCCGCCCGCGAAGGCCGCGCCCGCCACCGCCGTCGACCCGATCTGCGGGATGACCGTCCTCGCCAGCGCGGACACACCGCATCTCGAGCACGACGGCGAGACCGTGTACTTCTGCTGCGACGGCTGCAAGACGAAGTACCAGCAGGAGCACATGGATGCCGTCGCCGCGGGCTGAGACGTTCGTCACCGGCCTCGTGCTCGGGGCCGGCGGATCGACGCGCCTGGGCCGTCCGAAGCAGCTGCTGCCCTACGGCGACCGCCCGCTGCTCGAGCACACGCTCAACACCGCGCGCGACTGCGGCTTCGATCAGCTCGTCGTGCCGATCGGCGGCGCCGCCGCCGAGGTCCGCGAGCGCGTTGACTTCAGCGGAGCCGAGGTCGTCCTCAACCAGGCCTACGGCGAGGGCTGCTCCTCGTCGATCGCGGCCGCGCTCGACGCAGTGAACCAGCGCTGCGACGTGCTCGTACTGATGCTCGGAGACCAGCCCGGTGTCACGCCGGACACGGTCCGGACGCTGCTGAAGGGCCGCGGCGACGCCCCGCTTGCGGTGTGCCGCTACGACGACGGCCGCGGCCATCCGATCGCGTTTGCACGGAGTGTCTTCCCCCGACTCGCCGACCTGCACGGCGACAAGGGCGTCTGGCGCTTGCTCGACGAGCGCGCCGGGGATGTCGTAGAGGTGCCCATCGCAGGCAACGTTCCGCTGGATGTTGATACGCCCGAGGACTACAAAGCCGTGCTCGCTGCAGCCGGCTACACGGAGGTGACGGCATGAGCCGCCTGAAGCGAAGCGAAGAGCTTGAAGACGAGATGCGTCGCCTCATCCCGAGCGTGGACAAGCTCGGGCAGATGCTGGGCGACGTCGACTACCTCGCCGACGAGGGCCTGGCGACATCCGCGTACCTGGCGCTGCGCCTGCCGCAGCCGCTGCTGCTCGAGGGAGAGGCGGGCGTCGGCAAGACCGAACTTGCCAAGGCACTGGCCGCGGTGATGGACACGCCGCTGATCCGCCTGCAGTGCTACGAGGGCATCGACGCCTCCGAGGCGCTGTACGAGTGGAACTATCCGCGCCAGCTGCTGAGCATCCGGATCGCGGACGCCAAGGGCGAGGATCTCGACGAGAAGGGCCTCTTCGGCCCGGAGTACCTCATCCGCCGCCCGCTGCTGGAGGCACTCGAGCACAAGGGCCCGCGGCCCGCGGTGTTGCTCATCGACGAGCTCGACCGCGCCGACGACGACTTCGAGGCCTTCCTGCTCGAGCTGCTCGCCGAGGCGACGGTGACGATCCCCGAGATCGGCACCATCACCGCCACGCACCCGCCGATCGTGGTTCTCACCTCCAACCGCACCCGCGACCTGCACGACGCCGTCAAGCGCCGCTGCCTGTATCAGTGGATCGACTATCCCGATCCGCAGCGCGAGGTCGACATCGTCCGCCGCCGCGTCAAGGGCGCGTCGGCCACGCTGGCCGTGCAGGTCGCCGACGCCGTGTCGCGCATGCGCGCGTCCGACATCCAGAAGCCGCCGGGCATCGCCGAGGCGATCGACTGGGTCGCGGCACTGGACCTGCTCGGCGTCGAGCACCTCGACGTCGCATCGGCCGACCGCACGCTCGGCTCGGTCCTGAAGTACAGCGAGGACCAGGAGGTCGTTCGCGCGGCCGGCCTGGAGCAGCTCATCGAGGATCGGTAGTGGCTGGGAAGTCCCCTAACGGCACCGACCCGGTCCCCGAGTTCAAGGTCGTCGACTTCGACGTCGACCTCCCGGGGCTGGCGAGCGCGTTCAGCCAACGGCTGCATGAGGCGGGGGTTCCCGTGAC
>DASZDB010000095.1:0-2523 GCA_035942495.1 Solirubrobacteraceae bacterium | reverse complement strand
GCCCAGTACCGGTCCGATGGCGAGCGCCAGGGCCGAGACGCCCGCCCACGTGCCGATCGCGCGGCCGCGTTCGTGGGGCGGAAAGACGTTCGTGATGATCGACAGCGTCGCGGGCATCATGAGCGCGGCGCCGACGCCCTGAGCGGCGCGCCCGGCGATGAGCCATGCCGAGGACTGCGAGAAGCCGATGAACAGGCTCGAGGCCGCGAACAGCACGACGCCGGTGAGAAAGACACGCCGGCGGCCGAGGATGTCGCCGAGCCGGCCGCCGGTGACGAGCAGCACGCCGAAGGCGAGCGTGTAGGCGTTGACGGTCCACTGCAGCCCGGCGATCGACGTGTGCAGGTCGTTCTGGATCGACGGCAGCGCGACGTTGACGACCGTGTTGTCGAGCATGACCATGAACAGCGCGAAGCACATCGCCGCGAGCGTCCACCAGCGGCGGTTGTCGTCGGTGACGGCGAGGCGGGCCCTCATGCCGGCTCCTGCCCCGTCTGCCCGCCCTGCGCGAGGTCGTCGAGGATCGGTGCGAGCGCCGCCGACAGGCGCTTGCGCTGCGCCGCGGGCAGCGTGGCCGTGAAGTTCGCGACCCCGGCCAGCCGCGCCTCGTCGAGGCGCTCGAGAGCGTCGCGGCCGGCGCCCGTGCAGCGCAGGCGCTTCATCCGCCGGTCGGCCGTGTCCTCGCGGCGGCCGAGCAGGCCGCGCTCGACGAGGGCATCGACGGCGCGGCTCGCCCCGGGCAGCGAGAGGCCGAGACGCTCGGCGAGGTCCTTCACGGTCAGCTCGTCGGCCGAGAGGGCGGTGAGCGTCTTGACCTGCGTCAGCGTGAGATCGAGCTCCTCGAAGATCGCGTACGTCGCGACGCCCCGCGGGGCGAGCACCGCCCGCCAGAGCGCGAGCAGCTGCTCGGCCAGGTCGTCGTCGACGGGGGCAGCCGCGTCGGCGGGCGGCGGAGCAGTAGATGCTTGCATGCACGCAAGTATTGCAAAGGCGCATGCGTTGGTCCGCATCCGCGAGGGCCAGCGGCGCCGCGGGCGCTCGGGCCTGAGGACCTGCGGCCGGGCGCAGCGGGTACGCGCTCACCGTGCACGAGGTCGACTTCGGGTCGCTCGTCGTAGTGGCGATCGCGGCGTTCACGGTCCCGCTGCTGCTTGCGGCGCTCCCCGGGCCGCGGATCCCGAGCGTCGTGGGTGAGGTTCTCGCGGGGATCGCGCTCGGCGCCAGCGGCCTCGGGTTGATCGATCCCCATGGCGCAGAGCTCGAGTTCCTGTTTCTGTTCGGCCTGGCGTTTCTGCTGTTTCTCGCGGGCCTGGAGTTCGAGCCCTCGACGCTGCGCGGGACGCTGTCGGGCGGGCTGCGCAGGATCGGCGGGACGCCGCTCGGACGCGCGCTTCTCGGGATGGGGATCCGCCTCGCGGTCGCGTTCGCGATCACGGTGCCGTTGTCGCTCGCCGGGCTGCTGCCGGGCCCGACGCTCGTCGCGTTCCTGATCTCGTCGACGTCGCTGGGGATCGTGCTCTCGGTACTGACCGAACACGAGCTCCTGCACGAGCGCTACGGGCAGCGGCTGTTTCTGTCGGCGGCCGTTGCCGACTTCGCCACCGTGCTGCTGCTGACGCTCTTCTTCTCCGCCGGGGCGCAGTCGCCCGGGGTGCGCCTCGCGCTCATCGTGCTGCTCGTCGCGCTGGCCGTCGCCTTGTTCTGGGGGCTGCGCGCGGCATCCGCGCAGGGGAGGGTCGGCAACATCGTCGAGCGTCTCTCCGGCGCGCCGACCGAGTTGCGCATCCGCGGCAGCTTCGCGCTGCTGCTCGGCTTCGTCGCCGTCGCCGGCGAGTTCGGGCTCGAGGTCATCCTCGGCGCGTTCGTGGCGGGTGCGATCGTGTCGTCGCTGGCCGTCGGCCGCGAGCACCCGCTCTACCACGTGAAGGTCGACGCGATCGGCTACGGCTTCTTCATCCCGGTCTTCTTCATCCTCACGGGGGCACGGCTCGACGTGCCGGCCCTGCTGGCGTCGAGCGAGGCGCTTGCGCTCGTACCGGTGCTGCTCGCCGCCGTCTTCCTCGTCAAGGGCATCCCCGCGCTGCTGTATCGCGACGAGTTCGCCTGGCGCGACTGTGCCGCGGCGGGTGCGCTGCAGTCGGCTCAGATGACGCTGACCGTCGCCGGTGTGGAGATCGGGCAGGAGCTCGGCGTCATCGACGACGCGGTGGGCGCCGCGTTGATCGGTGTCGCGCTGCTCAGCGTGCTGATCGCCCCGATCGTGTTCTCCCGGCTCTACACCGGCGCGTCGCGCGTCGGCCGCGCCTGAGCGATACTCGCCGGGTGTCCGGCAGTCAGCCTCCGGCCGACCCGGCCATACGCCTCGAGCTGCTCGACCTGCTCGGCGGCTTTCTGCGCACCCAGGCGCTGCACGCGGTGGCGGTGCTCGGGGTCGCAGACCTCGTCGGCGAGGAGCCCGTGACGGTGGAGGACCTGGCGGTGCAGGTCGAGGCCGAGCCGTCGGCGCTGCATCGCGTCATGCGC
>DASZDB010000094.1:0-7105 GCA_035942495.1 Solirubrobacteraceae bacterium | reverse complement strand
ACCGACCAATCTCGCAGCACGGGCAGGCCGCTGGAGCGCACAGCACCGCAGGATCGCGATCCTCGGCTGGATCTCGTTCGTCATCGCCGCGACGGTCGGCGGCGGCATGATCGGCACGAGTTCTCTGAGCGACGCCGAGATGGGCAACGGCTCCTCCCGCGCGGCCGACCTCGCGATCGACAAGGCGGGATTTCGCGAGTCCAGCGGCGAGCAGGTCCTGCTGCAAGCCCGATCGGGCGAAGGGTCGCGCGCCGCGCTGGAGCGGGCGGCGGCCCAGCTGGAGCAGCGCCTCGGCGTCGTGCCGCACGTCGAACGGGTCGTCTCGCCCTTCGACGACGGCGTGAGCGCCATGGTGTCCAAGGACGGCCGCTCGGCGCTGCTGTCGTTCGAGATCGCCGGCGACGACGACCAGGCCGCCGACCGCGTCGACGCGACGCTCGCCGCCACCGCGGCGGTCCAGCGGGCCAACCCGCAGTTGCGCGTCGAGCAGATCGGCTCGGCCTCGGCGGAGAAGGCGTTCGGCCAGGCGATGGAGGACGACTTCAAGCGCGCCGAGACGCTGTCGATCCCGCTGACGCTGCTCATCCTGCTGTTCGCGTTCGGCGCGCTCGTCGCGGCGGGGCTGCCGCTGCTGCTCGGCCTGACCGCCGTCGGCGCCACGCTCGGCCTGCTGGGCCCGATCAGCCAGCTCACGCCGGTCGCCGACCAGATCAGCTCGGTCATCCTGCTCATCGGCCTCGCCGTGGGCGTCGACTACTCGATGTTCTACGTGCGCCGCGAGATGGAGGAGCGCGACAAGGGCTCGGGCTCGCAGGCCGCGCTCAACGCCGCGGCCGCGACGTCGGGCCACGCGATCGTCGTGTCGGGCTTCATCGTGCTCATCTCGATGGCCGGCATGCTGCTGTCGGGGTCGGCGGTCTTCGTCTCCTTCGGCGTCGGCACGATGATCGTCGTCGCCGTCGCGGTCATCGGCTCGCTGACGTTCCTGCCCGCGATGCTGTCCTGGCTCGGTGAGAAGGGCTGGACGGAGAAGGGCCGCGTGCCCGTGCTCGGCCGGCTGCGCCACCGCGGCGGAGGGCGCTCGCGCGCCTGGGGCTGGGTGCTGGACCGCGTGCTCGCGCGTCCGAAGGTCTCGGCCGGCCTCGCGGCGCTGGCGCTCGTCGCGATCGCCCTGCCCGCGCTCGGCATGCACACGCAGTCCTCCGGGATCGAGGGGCTGCCCGCCGACGTGCCGGTGCGCGGCACCTACGAGCGCGTGCAGGCCGCCTTCCCCGGCACCACCGAGCCCGCCCAGGTCGTCGTCCAGGCGGCGGACGTCACAGCGCCGGCGGTGCAGCGCGGGATCGAGCGGCTGCGCGAGCAGGCCGTGGCGACCGGGCGCATGTCCGAGCCGATCAGCGTCGAGGTCAACCCGGCCAAGAACCTCGCGATCGTCGAGCTCCCGCTGCAGGGCACGGGCGAGAGCGAGGAGGCGCTGGCCTCGCTGGCCGCGCTGCGCGACGAGGTCGTGCCGGCGACCATCGCGGCGGTGCCGGGCACGACCGTCGACATCAGCGGCATGACGGCCGGCAGCAAGGACTTCAACGACGCGATGAAGGCGCACCTGCCGATCGTGTTCGGCTTCGTCCTCGGCCTGGCGTTCCTGCTGCTGCTCGTCACGTTCCGCTCGCTCGTCATCCCGCTCGAGGCGATCGTGCTGAACCTCCTGTCGGTCGGCGCGAGCTACGGCGTGCTGACGCTCGTCTTCCAGCACGGCTGGGGCGCGTCGCTGCTCGGCACCGAGACGGTCGGCGGGATCACGTCATGGCTGCCGCTGTTTCTGTTCGTCGTGCTGTTCGGCCTGTCGATGGACTACCACGTGTTCATCATCAGCCGCATCCGCGAGGCGGTGCTGGGCGGGGCGTCGACCGACGACGCGGTGGCCGAGGGCATCAAGTCGACCGCCGGCGTCGTGACGAGCGCGGCGGCCGTCATGATCGCGGTGTTCGCGATCTTCGCCACGCTCGGCGCGATCGAGTTCAAGCAGATGGGGATCGGCCTGTCGGCGGCGATCCTGATCGACGCGACGATCGTGCGGGCGGTCCTGCTGCCCGCGACGATGAAGCTGCTCGGCGACTGGAACTGGTACCTGCCGCGCGGGCTGTCGTGGCTGCCGCGCACGGATCGGTCGGGCCATCCGGTTCGGACGACCGCGGAGGCATCGGCGTCGGTGCACGCCTAGCGCCGGCGCAGGCACGCAGGACCATGCGTGCGTCGCGGGGGAACCCGCGGCGCACGTCTGCGTGCTCTCAAGGCGTGGGGCTGGCGCCGGGATGTACGAGACCGGTCTCGTAGGCGAGTACGACGGCCTGAACGCGGTCTCTGAGGTTGAGCTTCATCAGGATGCGTCCGACGTGGCTCTTGACGGTCGCCTCGGTCACGATCAGCTGGGCGGCGATCTCGGTGTTCGAGAGGCCCTGAGCCACGAGCTTGAGGGTCTCGAGTTCGCGTGCGGTGAGCTCGGCGATCGCGGCGGGTGGGTCGCGGCGGGGGGATCGTCGGGCGAATTCGTGGATCACGCGGCGCGTGATCGAGGGAGCCAGCAGCGCCTCGCCGGCGCTGACGACGCGGATCGCCTCGACGATCTGCTCTGGAGGCGCGTTCTTGAGCAGAAAGCCGCTCGCGCCGACGCGCAGGGCTCCGTAAAGGTAGTCATCGAGATCGAAGGTCGTCAGCACGATGATGCGCGGGCCGGCTTCGCCGGTCGTCTGGAGGATGCGCTCGGTGGCCTCGAGTCCGTCCATACGCGGCATCCGGACGTCCATGAGCACGACATCCGGGCGCTGGCTGAGTGCCTTCGCCAGCGCGTCGCGGCCGTCCGCCGCGTCCGCGACGACGACGAGATCCGTTTCGGGTTCGAGGATCGTTCGCAGGCCGGCGCGCACCAGCGGCTCGTCGTCGGCGATCAGGACGGAGATGGTCATCGCGACCGTTCGTTGAGCGGAAATCGTGCCGCGACCGTGTAGCCGCCGGCCGCGGTCGGGGCCGCTGTGAGGACACCGTCGTAGAGTCGGACGCGTTCGCGCATCCCGACCAGGCCGTGCCCCCGGCCGTCGGGGTGGCCGGGCTCTGCGCCGCGTCCGTCATCGCTCACCTCCACGGCGAGCGCATCGGGCTTGAACGCGACCTGGACGTACACCGATCTGGCGTCGGCGTGCTTGATCGTGTTCGTCACTGCTTCCTGGACGACCCGGTAGGCGGCAAGCTCGACGCCGGGCGCCAGGCTCACAGGCTCGCCGGACACCTCCAGTTCGGCCGACAGACCTGACTTGCGGACGCGCTCGATCAGCGCTGACAGGTCACGCAGTCGCGGCTGCGGCGCCAGTTCGGCAGCGCCGGCCTCATCGCGCAGCATGCCCAGCAGTCGCGGCATCTCCGCGAGCGCTTGTCGGCCGGCATGTTCGATGTAGGCAAACGCCTCGCGTGCGCGGCCCTGGTCGATGTCGATGATCCGCCGGCCGGCGCCGGCCTGGATGACCATCAACGAGACGTGATGGGCCACGACGTCGTGCAGTTCGCGTGCGATCCGCGCGCGCTCCTGCACGACGGCAACCCGTTCGGCTTCCGCGCGCTCCTCGGCCAGGCGCTCCTTCTCGCTCTGCAGCGCGTCGACGGCCCGGTCGCGATTGCGCAATGCGTGTCCGGCGAGCAGCGGGACGGCGACGGCGATGAACGTGAACGCAAAGGACCCGAAGCTGGCCTCGGCTGACAGCGCGACGGCCGCCCACATCAGCGCCAGCGCCAGGACCCCGCCGACGATCACTCTTCGCGGTTCGGCGCTGCTGCCCAGCGAGTACAGCGCGAGCACCAGTGCGAGCAGCACGGACAGCACATCAAGCCGCGGAGCCACCTCGGCCAAGACGACAAGACCAGCCACCACGATGAGCGCGACGGTCAATGGCGCCCGCGCGCGCCAGGCCAGCGCAGCGGTGATCACCAGAGTGGCGAGCGCGGCGACCGGCCGCGACCCGTCCGCGTGCGAGAGCCAGATCTCGACCTGCGCGACGACCGCGATCGCGAGCGCGACCGCCGCGTCGCCGCCACGCGGCAGCGACCGGGGTCGAACGTGCCACCGGGACATCTCGCCACCGTAACGCTTGCGGCAGCGCACTTCGACGCCCTTCAGACCACGCCGCGCTGCGACCTGAGACGGAGACGAGACTCGACCTGAGACCAGGGACAGATCCGCATGACGCGCGACGACAAACACGAGCACGCGACGTACGTTCATCTCCATCGCCGGACCAGCACGTCACCAACCCAAAGGACCCGCATGCTCGCCACCACACACACTGCAAACACCGACTCGTCGACGCGGCGCTGGCTCATCCTCGGCGCCGCCGCCGCGCTGATCGCGCTCGCGATCGAGGAGGCCTTCAAGCCGGCGTCGGCTGTCGGCCCCGTCCTGTTTGCCATCTTCATCCTCGGCGTACTGACGGTCGTCGTGCTCTCGATCGTGATGATCGTCCAGCGCCGACGCGTCGACCAGGATCGATAAGCGGCATCGGCGGTAACGTGGACGGCGGGGCGCGTGCGCGATCATCTGCGCCGTGAACCCCATCTCCGAATACCTGCGCGAGCAGGCCGCCGCGCACCGCGCGACGGCCGCCGAGAACCCCGACGACCCGCGCTACCCGCAGAGCGCCGAGGCGCTCGAGGCGCTCGCCGCGTACGCCGATCAGGGCGCCGAGCAGGGCATCTTCCAGATGCGCTACCTGCTCGAGCACCACGTCGTCGACGGTGGCTTCGCCTGGCCCGACGGCCAGTCGGGACGCTCGATCATGCACTTCGGCTTCGACAGGCCCGTGCGCGACGAGTTCGCGCTCGAGCAGTTCCTCATGGACCTCTGCGACCTCGCGAAGTCCGACGCGGCGCGGCACATCGGCGCGCACGAGAGCGAGATCGATCGCGCCGACGCGCCGGCGCTCGCCGAGCGCTACGGGATCGGCGTCGACCGCGTCCACGGCGCGCTCGACGCGGCACGCGGCATCCGCCATGTCTTCGCGATCGGCATCCCGTCCTGGCATGAGCTCAGCGCGGAGACGCGCGCCGAGCTCGAGGCGATGGACGGGGTGATCGTCGAGCAGGGCCCGGAGGCCGTCTACGGCAAGGACGCGCCGCTGATCGTCAAGAACGTGCCGGCGCCCGACGAGCGCCAGGCGCGCGCGCAGATCGCCGAGATCGTCGGCATCGAGGTCGACGCCCTCGGCGCGTCGCCGTCGCAGCAGCGCGTGATCTGACGGGTGAGTCTGTTCAGTGTCGGCCGTCCGCCGAGGCCGGCGTCCGGGTCGCCGGCGGTGTGGCGAGCAAGCCTCGCTATCCGAGGGTTGTTCGCCACACCACCATCAGACGCAGGATCGTGGCGCGCGCGGTGCGATATCCGCGCTCGGCGCGCCAGCACCGCGCCCTACCTGGACCGCCCGCCACTCCCCGCACGACTCAGCATCGATCCTTGAGAGAAGCAACGTTCGCCGGCGGCCACGCCCACGTACCGCGGCAGCGCACTACATCCACCTGTCGTCCGCGCACGATGTCGCCGGCCGGCGCGCGGCGCGCCGGCCGGCGCGTGCTATGACTGCCCGGTGACGCAGGACCCCCGGCCCGCGCCGACGCAACCGCTGCCGCGCGAGGTCCGCACGATGTGGATCGCGGAGGCGGCGATCGCAGCGCTCGTCGGCGTCGTCGTCGCGTTCGTGATCGCGGCCTGGATCGAAGCGCTGATGCCCTGGCTGCCCCTGGCCGCCGCGATCGGCGAGCTCGCATGGGTCCTCGTCGTTCCGCGCCGGCGCCACGAGCGGTGGCGGTGGGAGCTCGACGAGGAGGAGCTCGACATCCTGGAGGGCGTCTGGAGCGTGACGCGGACGATCGTGCCGCTCACGCGCATCCAGCACGTCTCGGTGCAGCGCACGGGCTGGACCGGCCTCTTTGGGGTCGTGCGCCTCAACGTCCACACCGCCGCCGACACGACGACGATCCCGGGCCTCGAGCCCGCCCGCGCCGACGACGTGCGCGACCGCATCCTTGCCCGCCTGCAGACGCCCGATGACCTCTGAGGCGCCGCGCCACCTGCACCCGGCGGCGATCACCGTCGACGCGGTGCGCGCTGCGCTGCAGCTCGTCGGCGGCATCGTGCTCGTCGCGATCGTCCGCGGCGCCGCGCCCGGCACGGCCGCGCTGCTGGCCCTCGCCGGCATCTCCGGCGGAGCGCTAATGGGCTACGTCGGCTGGCGCCGGACGACGTACTGGATCGACGGCCCGGCGCTGCACCATCGCTCCGGCGTCTTCACGCCCGACGACAAGATCGTCCCGAGCGCCCGCGTGCAGTCGGTCGATACGGCAACGGGACCGCTGCAGCGGATCTTCGGCGTCGTCGAGCTGCGCGTGCAGGTCGCCGGCGCGTCGGATGCCGATGAGATCGTCCTTTCCGCGGTCACTCACGAGGAGGCGGCGCGGCTGCGCGAGGCGCTTGGACAGCCCGCGCCGGCCCCCCCCGACGAGGTCGTCGTGCTGGGCATGCGAGCCCTGCTGCTCGCCGCGTTGACGGGGCCGCAGATCAGCGTGGCGCTCTCCGCGGTCGCCGGTGTCTACGCGCTGGCGAACAACGTCATCGACGTCGAGGAGGACGGCGGCGGGCTGATCTCACAGCTCGACTCGCCCGGGGCGATTGCGGTCGCAGTCGCGGCCGTGCTCGGCGCGGCGTACCTGCTCGCCTTCCTTGCCGCTATCGTCGTGTTCGCCGGCTTCGAAGTGCGGCGCGAGGGGCGGGTGCTGCGCATCCGCAGCGGTCTGCTCGCCCGGCGCGCGATCAGCATCCCGCTCGAGCGGATCGACGGCGTCGTCATCGTCGAGGGCCTCGCGCGCGGGCCGCTCGGCCTGGCCGCGCTGCGCGTCGAGAGCGCCTCCCACGGGGGCCAGCCGGCGGCGGGGCGGACGCTGCTGCCGCTCGTGCGCCGCCGCGAGGCGGAGGCCGTCATCGCGCGGCTCGTCCCCGAGCTGACGGTCCCGCCGGGCGAGCTCGAGCGCCCACCGCCGCGCGCGCTGCGGCGCTTCGTGGTCGGACCGACGC
>DASZDB010000093.1:0-3581 GCA_035942495.1 Solirubrobacteraceae bacterium | reverse complement strand
GTCGTCGCGCAGACCGTCGCGCTCTTCTGCGACTTGCCGATCGCGAACGCGTTGGGCATCTCGGTGTAGGCGACGGCGATCTTCGGCTTGGGCAGGTCGGCCTGGATGCAGAGGCGCTCGATCATCGAGTGCAGCTCCGGCGCCTCCTGCGGCGTCACCTCGCGGGCGCCCATCGCGTGCATCGCGAGCTTGTCGGACGTGAAGAACTGCAGCGCCGCGAAACCGCCGGCGATGAGCAGGATCATGAAGCCCTGGACGCCGGCGGCGAACAGCACGCCGACGAACGCGACGTACAGCGCGCCGAGCAGGAACATCGTGAGCAGCATGCGCGACTGCAGCCCGGCGTCGCGCGTGAATGTCGTCTTCGTGGCAGCCATGGATCCATTCTGACAAACCGCGTGCACCGGCCAGTCGCGTCTGGCGCCTTGGTAGGGTCCGTCGCCGCATCCCCTGCCGGGCGCGGGGACGCGGGTGCCACTCGCAGCCTGCGCAATGTCGCTCGCAAGGCTCCATAAACGGGGTGCCGGTTTGGCCCGCTGTGCAGCACAAACCTAGACTCGCCGTTCGCATGCGCATCCGCCTTCTCCTGATCGCCATCGCGCTGCCGCTTCTGCTCTGGGCCGTGCTGCCGGTGCCGTCCTCGGGCAAGAGCAAGCAGCAGGAGCTGCAGGAGCTGCAGGCGAAGATCTCGAGCGCCCGCGAGAAGATCGGGCGCAAGAGGGGAACCGAGCGCGCGCTGCGCCAGCAGATCGCCGGCTACGACCGCCGCATCCGCCGGCTGCAGGGCAGGATCGCGATCCTGCAGACCCGCCAGCAGCGCGTCCAGACCGACCTCGACGCCAAGCGCGCCGAGCTCGAGCGCCTGCGCGCGGACCTGCGCGGCGAGCGCGCGCGGCTCGTGCGCCTGCGCAAGCGCCTGGACGTGACCCGCACGCAGCTGCGCGTGCGCCTCGTCGAGATCTACAAGGCCGAGCCGCCCGACATGGTCACGGTCGTGCTCAACTCAGACGGCTTCACCGACCTGCTCGAGCGCGGCGAGTTCATCAAGCGCATCTCCGACCAGGACAAGCGAATCGTGACGACCGTGCGCGACGCGCGGATCGACTCGATCGCCAGCGAGAAGCGCCTGAGCAAGCTCGAGGCGCGCCAGCGCAAGGTGACCGCGATCGTCCAGCAGCGCCGAGACGAGATCTCGGCGGTGCGGATGGAGCTCGTCGGCACGCGCGTCGGCTACACGCGCACGAAGGACGGCAAGGCGGCCGCCCTCAGCAACGTGCGCGCTGACCGCGAGCACCTCGAGGATCACGTCCACGGCCTCGAGGCGGCGTCGCAGAAGATCGCCAACCAGCTCGCGGCCGCGCAGGGGCAGTACGCCGGCGACCTGCCGATCAGGCGCGGCAACGGCAGCATGATCTGGCCCGTCAACGGGACGATGAGCTCCCCGTTCGGTCAGCGCTGGGGCCGGCTGCACGCCGGCATCGACATCAGCGCCGGCGAGGGGACGCCGATCCATGCCGCCGACTCCGGCCGCGTCGTGCTCATGCAGGGCACCGGTGCCTCGGGCGGCTACGGCAACTACACCTGCGTGCAGCACACCGCGACGATGTCGACGTGCTACGCGCACCAGTCGCGCTTCGGCACGAGCGTCGGGGCGAGCGTCGGCCAGGGCCAGGTCATCGGCTACGTCGGCAACACCGGGCATTCGTTCGGCGCGCACCTGCACTTCGAGGTGCGCATCAACGGCTCGCCGGTGAACCCGATGGGCTACCTGTAGCGCCGCCGCGCGCCCACTAACCTCCCGCCGGATGCAGCCCGAGATCGAATTCCTCGGCCTCTCCCTGAAGACGTTCGGGATGTGCTTCGGCCTCGCGTTCGTCGTCTCGGGCGCGGTGGTGGCGCGGGGCCTCGCCGAACTCGGCCGCCCGCCGGACTGGGCGTACGAGATGGTCTTCGCGGCGCTCATCGGCGGCCTCGTCGGCGCGCGGCTGTACTGGATTCTCACCAACCTCGACGAGGTCGGCGACGACGTCATCGGCGGCGTCTTCGGCGGCTCGGGGCTCGTCTGGTTCGGCGGGCTGCTCGGCGGCGCGGCAGGTGTGCTGCTGTGGGCGCGCCGGCGCGGCATGTTCAACCTCACGCTGCTCGACGTATGCTCGCCGGCGCTCGCGATCGGCTACGCCGTCGGGCGCATCGGCTGCCAGGTCTCCGGTGACGGCGACTACGGCAGCCCGACCGACCTGCCGTGGGGGATGGCGTACCCCGACGGCGTCGTGCCGACGACCGAGGTCGTGCATCCGACGCCGATCTACGAGACGCTCGCGATGTGCCTGGTGGCGTGGGCGCTGTGGCGCGGCCGCGACGCGCTGCGGCCCGGCCTGCTGTTCGCCTGCTACCTCGTGCTGGCCGGCCTCGAGCGCTTCCTCGTGGAGTTCGTGCGCCGCAACGAGTCGGTCCTCCTGGGGCTCACCGAGGCGCAGCTGCTGAGCCTGGTGATGATCGCCGCCGGCGGCGTCTGGCTGTGGCGCGCGTCGCGCTCGGGAGGCATCCGGCGCGCGCCCGGCGACCGGATTGCCGCCGCCGCGCCCTCACCCGCGTAAGCGGCCTGCTCTCGCGACCGGCACCGCGACCTCAGCCCTCCAACGTCTGGACGAGCGACCGCCGCGCCCCAGCCGCGCTCGCCGTCCGCGGCGCCAGCAGCGCCGCGACCATCCACAACGCGACCGCGGCGAGCGCGACGGACGCACCGGCCGCGAGGTCCAGCTCGGCGCTCGCGAGGAGCCCGAGCAGGCCCGACAGCGCCCCGAGCGCGGCGGCCAGCGTGATCTGCTGACCGACGCTGCGCCCGAGCCGGATCGCCGCCGCCGCGGGCGCGACGATGAGCGCAAGCACGAGCAGGTTGCCGAGCCCCTGGACGGCGGCCACCACGGCGAGCGCGAGCAGCGCCAGCAGCGCGAGCTCGACGCGCCGCGGGCGCACGCCGAGCGACGGCGCGGCCAGCGGGTCGAACACGGCGGCCGCCAGCGGGCGGTGAGCGGCGCAGAGGGCGAGCCCGATGCAGCCCGCCAGCCCGCACGCCGCCACGAGGTCGGCCGTGCTCGTGCCCAGCAGGTCGCCGAACAGCAGCTCGCCGAGCCGGGCGGGGACGTCGGGCGCGAGCGCGAGGACGGCGCCGAGGCCGAACGCGGTCGTCACCGTCACGCCGACGGCGATCTCCGCGCCGACGCGGGTGTCGCGCGCGGACAGGGCGATCAGGGCGGCGGCGACGAACACGCCGCCGGCGGCGCCGAGCAGCAGCGGCGCGCCGACGAGCGCCGCGATCACGAGCCCCGGCAGCATCTCGTGCGCCAGCGATTCAGCGGCGTACGTGTGGCGCAGGTGCAGCAGCCAGACGCCGAGCGCGCCGCACGTCGCGCCGAGGATCACGACCTCGAGGATCGCGCGCTGCAGCAGTCCCGAGCGCAGGATCTCCATCAGACGGGCGATCCCATCAATGCACGTGCGAGTGATGCTGGATGGCGACCGCGCGGTGACCGCAGTCGAGCATCACGATCTCCTCGCCGTACGTCGCCTCGAGCACGGCG
>DASZDB010000092.1:0-1668 GCA_035942495.1 Solirubrobacteraceae bacterium | reverse complement strand
GTGGCGGTGCTGCCCGAGGCCGAGGACGTCGACGTGGCGATCGACCCCAACGACCTGCAGATCGACGTCTACCGCTCCTCCGGCCCCGGCGGCCAGTCGGTCAACACGACCGACTCCGCCGTGCGGATCACGCACAAGCCGACGGGGATCGTCGTCTCGATGCAGGACGAGAAGTCCCAGCTGCAAAACCGCGAGCGGGCGATGCGCGTGCTGCGGGCCCGGCTGTACGACGCGGCGCTCGCCGAGCAGCAGGCCGAGCTCGCCGCCGACCGCCGCTCCCAGGTCGGCACCGGCGAGCGCGCCGAGAAGATCCGCACGTACAACTACGGTGAGCGGCGCGTGAAGGACCACCGCATCAACCTGCTCGTGCACAACCTCGACGAGGTGCTCGAGGGTGCGCTCGACGAGTTCACCGAGGCGCTGCAGAACGACGAGAAGCGGCGCGTCCTGGAGCTCCAGGCGACGGCGTAGGAGCCCTGGCGGTGAGCGCGTTCGGCGGCGCCTCGGTCCGTGAGGCCCTCGACTCGGCCGTCATCGCGATCGCGGCGGCGGGATCCGATACGCCGCGGCTGGATGCCGAGGTGCTGCTCGCGGACGCGCTCGGTGTCGATCGCACGGCGCTGTTCATCGACCCGGCGCGCGAGGTGAAGGGGGCCGCCGTGCGCGCGTTTCAGGACGCTGTGCGCCGCCGCTCCGCCGGGCGCGAGCCGGTGGCGTACATCACCGGCCGGCGCGGCTTTCGCCACCTCGAGCTGGAGGTGGATGCGCGCGTGCTCGTGCCGCGGCCGGAGACCGAGCTGCTCGTGGAGATCGGGGTCGAGCTCCTGCCGCAGGGAGCGCGGGTCGTCGACGTCGGGACCGGCAGCGGTGCGGTCGCGCTCGCGCTCGCGCACGAGCGGCCGGACCTCGAGGTCTTCGCGACCGACTCGAGCGCCGAGGCGCTCGACGTCGCTCGCGCCAACGCCGTGCGGCTCGGGCTCGACGGCGCGGTCACCTTCCACGAAGGTGACCTGCTGGCCGGCGTCGGGCCGGTCGACGCCGTGCTGTCCAACCCGCCCTACGTCGCCGAGCGCGAGCGGGCCGCGCTGGCGCCGGAGATCACCCGCCACGAACCGCCCGACGCGCTGTTCGCGGGCGAGGACGGCCTCGACGTCATCCGCCGCCTCGTCCCGGCGGCCGCGGCCGCGGCAGCGGGCGCGCGGCTGCTGGCGATCGAGCTGGGGGAGGGGCAGTCCGACGCGGTCGCGCAGCTCATGCACCGGGCCGGCTTCGTGGCCGTGCACGGGCGCCGCGACCTCGCCGGGATCGAGCGCGTCGTGGTCGGCACGCGATGACACGCGCGTTCGAGGACTGCATCCGCGCCGGGGGCGTCGCCGTCTTCCCGGCCGACACCGTGTACGGCCTGGCCTGCGACCCGACGTCGCGCGAGGCCGTCGCCCGCCTGTACGCGCTGAAAGGTAGGCCCGCCGACAAGCCGGCCGCGATCATGTTCTTCTCGCTGGAGCGCGCGCTGGACGCGCTGCCCGAGCTCGGCCCGCGCACGCGCGCTGCGCTCGAGGCGCTCCTGCCGGGCGCGGTCACGCTGCTGCTGCCCAACCCGTTGGCGCGCTATCCGCTCGCGTGCGGACACGATCCGTGGACGCTCGGGCTGCGCGTGCCGGCACCGGG